>JAFOZC010000038.1 GCA_017391305.1 Oscillospiraceae bacterium
GCTGCCCAGACGGTACATATCAAAATGGAACAGCTCTAATCTGCCTCCGGAATATTCGTTGACGATGGTATAGGTGGGGCTGGTCACTCTCATGGGGATCCCCAGACCCTTGGCGAGGCCTCTGGTGAAGGCGGTCTTTCCCGCACCCAGATCGCCCTGAAAGGCGATCACCTCTCCACCGCGGAGCTTCTGCCCCAGAGCCTGTCCCAGAGCCTCGGTCTGCTCCGGGCAGTAGGTATGAAATGTCATGGATACGCTCCTAACTGAGCAGTGTATTTCCGCTCACAGATAGATTTTTTATTATTATATCATAAGAAAAGAGAATTTGCAATTTTTTTGGTTTACAGAATGGAAAAACCGTGATAAAATATGACCCATGGAGGTGAGGACTTGAAACGTTTTCGCAATCTTGTGTGGAACATCTTCCGAAAGGGAGATATGCTATTACTTTCTCTCTGTGTGATCGCTACCATATTTGGTATCGTCATGATCGATGCGGTCATGGGCGAGGAGGGTACACGAAATATGATCGTCCAGATCGGTACCCTCGTTGGCGGCATTATTCTATATCTGGTCTTTACCGGTATTGATATCGAGATTTTCGCCGGACAGCGGACACTGCTGTTTGTGTTCAATGTGATCTTTATCGGCATGCTGATCCCCTTCGGCGTAGAGAGTGACGTGGGTAACGACAGCTGGATGCGTCTGCCCTTCCTGCCCTTCAATATTCAGCCTGCGGAGGTCTGCAAGATCACCTACATCATTATCCTTGCCAAAACCATGAGCAATAACCGCACCCGTTTATCCTCTGTGCGGAATGTAGCGGCGATCACCTTCCATGTCCTGTTTATTGTGGGCTATAATCTGGTCCTATCCAAAGATATGGGTGTTTCTTTGATCTATGTCTTTATCTTTATTGCCATCGCCTATGTTGGCGGTGTAAAGTTCTATTGGTTCCTGCTGGCAGGCGGTGTCCTTGCGGCCCTGTCTCCCCTGATTTGGAAATATGCCATTCAGGGCTATATGAAGCAGCGTATCATGGCTGTCTTTGACCCCAGCATCGACCCCACAGGCTGGGGCATTCTGTGGCAGACTACCTTGAGTCTGAAGTGCTTCCGTAATGGCGGCTTCAAGGGTCTGGGTCTGTATAACGGCAGAGTCAGCCAAGGAGATCTTCCGGCGAAGCATACAGACAGTATTTTCTCCTCTGTAGGAGAACAGCTCGGTTTCCTGGGCTGTGTGTTTGTATTGCTCCTCCTTCTGGCCATTGTGGCCCGTATCATCTATATCGCTATGAAGACCCCGGATTATCTGAACCATCTGGTCTGTATCGGCATTGCGGCAATGTTCCTGTTCCAGATCATCATTAACATCGGCGTCTGCTTGGGGCTGGTTCCCGTTATCGGTCTGGCGCTGCCCTTCGTCAGCTACGGCGGCTCTTCCATCTTGACCTGTTTTGCGGCAGTGGGCATCGTATCGGGGATCAAGATGCGACCGGCTCCGGATATGAGCGCTCACTATATCCGTTCCTACTGATCCTATCCCTTCGCAAGAAAAAGCCTGTTGCAGGAGAATCGCTCCTGCAACAGGCTTTGTTGGTTTTCTTTGAAAGGAAGGGGATCAGATGCCGTACTTCTTGCAGTATTCCTCGTGGTACTGGCGGAAGTTGTGGGAGCCGCTTTCCTTGACGTCGTTGAGGTACTGGTGGGCATCGAAGCTGCCCTGCTCGGTCTCAATGACGGCAACGGCGATGTTAGAGCAGTGGTCGGAAATACGCTTGAAGTTTGCCAGAAGGTCGGACAGGACAAAGCCCATCTGGATGGTACACTTGCCATTCTGGACACGCTCGATATGGTTCTTCTTGGAACGGGCTGCCAGAACATCCACGACCTGCTCCAGAGGCTCTACACGCTGGGCGAGGGAAAGGTCATGATTTGCAAAGGCGCGGGTGGTCAGGTCGACGATCTCTCGGATCGCGGCGGTAAGAGTAGAGATCTCTTCCACAGCCTTCTCGGAGAAGCTGATGCTCTTCTGATGGATCTCCTGAGCGCACTTGCTGACCTGCACAGAGTGGTCACCCAGACGCTCGAAGTCACCGATGGTATGCAGGAGCTTGGAGATCTCACGGGAGTCACGCTCGGACAGGGAAGAGGAGGAAAGCTGTGCCAGGAAGGAGCCGAGCTTGTCTTCGAACTTGTCCAGCTCGTCTTCCTGTACGGCAATGGCTTCCATAGCCTTGTCTGTGAAGCTTCCCATAAGATCCAGAGAGGCGGTAATGGAATCTCCTGCAATATGAGCCATCTTCACGGTCATGTTGCTGGCCTCGGCAAGAGCAATGGAGGGGGTCTTCAGCAGACGCTCGTCCAAGAATGCGCCCTGGGGAGCATTGGGCTTCTTGTCTGTAGAGATAAGCTTGTTGGCAATGCCCTCTAACATGTTGACAAAGGGACAAAGAACAGCAGTGGTGAAAATGTTAAAAATAGTGTGGCAAAGAGCAATGCCGAAGGGATCAATGGCATTGTCCAGGAAGGGCAGACCAAAGATCGCATCTGCACCGAAGAAGAGGATCAGACAAAGGGTCGTGCCGATCAGGTTGAAGGAAATGTGGACCACGCTGACCTTCTTGGCATTTCTGGAAACACCGATAGAGGAGATCAGGGCAGTGACACAGGTACCGATGTTCTGACCCATGATGATGGGAATGGCAATGCCGTAGCTGACCGCACCGGTGAGGGCCAGATTCTGCAGCATGCTGACAGAGGCGGCGGAAGACTGGATGATGCCGGTGAACACAGCACCGAAGAGAACACCGATGATGGGGTTGCGGAATACATCAAGCGCACGCTCGAAGATATCGGAATCCTCCAAGCCGCTCATGCTGTCGCCCATAAGCTCCATACCGAACATAAGGACGGCGAAGCCCAGCATGATCCTGCCGATATCCTTCTTCCGCTCGGTCTTGCCCACCATAGTGAAGAGAATGCCGATGAAGGCTACCAGAGGGGAGAAGTTCTTGGGCTTCAGAAGGGAGATCAGTCCGTCACCCTCTACACCGGAGAGAGAGAAGATCCAGGGGGTCAGGGTAGTACCCACATTGGAGCCCATGATGACACCGATGGTTTGACGGAGGGTCATGATGCCGGAATTGACCAGACCGACCAGCATGACGGTCATGGCAGAGGAGGACTGGATGGCAATGGTGATGCCTGCACCCAGGAACATTGCCATGAAGCGGTTCGTGGTGGTCTTCTTCAGGGTTCGCTCCAAAGAGCCGCCGGCCAGCTTGGACAGGCCATCGGACATGACGCTCATTCCGTACAGGAAGAAGGCCAGACCGCCTACCAGTTGAAACAGCTTTAGTACAAGATTCATAGTCGTTTCTCCATATTATATATTTTTTTATTGCATCGGCAGAGCTTTTTCGCAGAAATGCCAATCTCCACCGATAATATTTTACAAAAGAATCTCTAAAAGTCAAGTATCCCCTGTGTAAAATTCCCGTAAACTGCTTCAATTCCTATTTATTACGGGCGAAGGGGGCGATAAATCGGAATTTTGTGGGAGTCTATTGCTTTTTTTGGCGATATATGATATTATATAGTGAAAAATGTTTTTTAGGAAAGGAGGGCTTCCGTGCGCAAGCTGATTTTGATTTGTCTTTGTTTGCTTTTGCTGACCTCTGCGGTCTTTGCCCAGTCCGATGAGATCACGGAATATCATACCCACATCAGGGTGGATGAGAGCGGTGTGCGCCATGTTTCTGCGGTGGCTCAGATCCGCTTTACCGATCGGAGGACCTCCTTTGTTTTCCCCTTGGGGAAGGAGGCAGAGGAGATCGTGGCCTCCGGGGGTAGCTATGAGATCGAGACCATTGACGGTGTCAAATGTGTGGTCTTCTCCAGCGAGCTAGGCTTTGCGGGGACACAGAGCTTCCAATGTAGCTATGTTCTGCCCTGCACCATGACAGAGAATGCTGAGGGACAGCATTTTTCTGCAAAGGTGCCGGAGCGTGGCTGGGAATTTCCCATTGCCCAATACAGCCTCACTGTGGATTTCCCCGGCAACATTACGGAATTTCCTCTGTGGGAAAGCTCCTATTACGGGGATGAGATCGACAATTATCTCCACATTCAGATCAAGGGCGGACAGGTGCAGGCGGTTTCCAACACTCCCTTCCGGGATCACGAGACCGTCAGCATGGAGCTTCGCTTTGAGCCGGACAGCTTCGCCCTGCGGCATCTGGCAGAGCAGACCGTGGCTATGGACCGTCTGGTCTTTTTCCTCCTGTACGGTCTGTGCCTTCTCTACTGGGTGCTGTATCTCCGTGGAAGAATGTTCTACGGAAAGGCCGATGCAAGCCTCCGCTTCCGATCCTCCGCAGGGGAGATCCCTTGTCAGCTCTATCATGGAATGCCGGATATGGGCGGCCTCATTGCCCATTGGGGCAGCTTGGGCTATGTGATCCTGCGACACAAGGCTTCGGGGCAGTTCCGTCTGGAAAAGCAGATGAACATGGGCAACGAGCGTCCTGCCGCAGAACGGCGCCTCTTTGGCAGTATCTTCCGTTCCCTGCCTTATGTGGAGCTTTCCGGCGCTCATTTTGCCGCTGCCGTTTCTGCGGAGGGGCCGGTTCTTCGGGCTCACTGGAAACAGCGCATGTTCTACCGTGGGAAGGGAAATCCCGGGTTCCTGCGTGGTGTGGCGATCCTCTGCGGTCTCAGCATTTCCGTGATGATCTTTGATATCATGCTCCCTGCCGCCCCCAGCCGTTGGTTCTGGCTGGTGGTGTTGACCCTCCTGACCCTGCCTATGTACTGGCTGGTGCAGGCCGCGGTTCGCTACATCAACCGTTTTGGACGTCTCTTCTATGTGAGCCTCGGTATCCTGTCTGCAGGGATTTTGTTCACTCTTGCATCGGGAGTAGAGCTTCGGGGCTATATGTTCTTCTGCCTGCTCCTGCAGTGCTTCTGCGCTTTTGTAACCCGCTATGAGGGTAAGCGCAGTGTTGAGGGAGAGGAAACCATAGAAGAGCTGGTTGCCTTCCGCAAGCAAATGCGACATATTACGGGGAGCTCTGCGGAAGAGCTTCTCCGCATCGATCCCCAGTATTACTA
>JAFOZC010000039.1 GCA_017391305.1 Oscillospiraceae bacterium
ATAGTCCTTGGCAACAGCAAGGGTATTGTCCTTGGAGCCGTCGTTACACAGGACGATCTCGAAATCCTGGTAGCTTTGATTCAAAAGGGAGTCCATTGCTTCTGCCAGGGTATCCTGGCAGTTATAGATGCCCATGATCACGCTGATCATAGGGGTCTTACTTGTACTCATGGAGTTCCTCCTTTTACGGCAACGATCCCGTGATGCTTCAAGTCGGTGGTGAAGCTATATTGGATCTGCTTGTCGCTGTCGGCAAGGATTTGGAAGCCGATTTCTTCCAAACTGCGACGGAGCAGAGTATTCTTCTTGGTTTTTTGGACTGTAAAACGTCCGCTGTTGCAGCCTTCTTGGGTCAGAAGAGCAGAGAACAGGGCACTTTCTACATACTTGCCCGCAACACGGCAGGACATGGCGAATTCTGTAAAAATCATGGTGTCTTTTTCGATCCGGTACTGACCGAAGCCTACGATGCCGTAGTCACCGAAGTCATCTCCGCAGGACATGGCAAAGCTTTTGTGTCCGTCCATGGACAGTACGGAGGCAAACTCCTGCGGGGTGTATTTTTTACCGGACATATTGAGCTGATTGGTACGCACCACCAGTTCATAGGAACGGAGCTGTTCTGCCTCGGAGGTGGGCTCAAAAAGACGGGCTTGCAGATGGCATTTTTTTAGGAATTCCACAGTGTCCGTATTTTCGGAACTGCGCAGGGCGTTTCGTTGCTCTTCTGCGCGGTACATACTGCGGCGCCTGCGACTTTCTTCTGTAATGGGAACTTGGAATTCCGGCAGGGACAGCAGGACGGGAGCCTCACAGACATCATACACTCGAACCTGTGGCAGGGCAGAACGAACCTGCTCACGTTCAAAGACGGAATCGTCCATGAGAGCCAGAGAATCAATGCCGATGTTCAGACTCTTTGCAATGTCACGCAAGGAATTGCTCTTGGCATTCCAGTGGATCTGAGGATAGAGGAAATATTCCGCAAGGCCTAAGCTTTCCAAAATGGGGTAGGCATTGTCATAGTCGTTTTTGCTGGCTACGGATTGCAGTATCCCACGGGCATCCAGCTCTTGGATCAGTTCTCTTACACCGTCTTTCGGACGCAGGGTATTGGGATCGTCGGTTTCGATCAAGATCCCGTCCCACAGGGTGCCGTCCAGATCCCATACCAGACATTTGACGGTGGGAGCGGGCTCTTCTGCAACAATGGGACTGCCTTGGACAAAGTCGCACCACAGGATATCCAACTCAGCATCCAGATCGTTTTCCGGATACAGCTTGATCCGATATCCCGCCTCATTGCAGGCAGGGGTCAGATCCGTCAGAATGTGGACATTCTCACCGGGGGTCATTGGAATGGAGCTTTTGAACACGGGGCTGTGATCATCATACAGCTCCAGGATCAGGCGGAAGGGAGCGGGATGATGACTGTAGCCGTGGAACAGGAAGGCGTCTGCATGGGTGTCGGCACTGCTGAGCTTGCGCAGCTTCTTCCTGCGGAGGAATTCCACTGTGCGGATACCGTTCCAACGGACACTCAGGGGGAGCTTACTGCGGTTCAGCTTGGACAGCATCCGCCCCTGCTTGTCTGTTTTCTTGGCAAGGGCGGCATAGTCATCTTCCGTCAGCATGGCGGGGAACAGCAGGGTCATCATGTTGCCCCATTTGCGGAACTTGACTCGGACCCCTTGTTTGCAACAGGCTTTTTCCTGGGGAAAGGTCATTAGACCGTTGGAGAACCGCTTGCATCGTCCATCACTGCGGGCTTCGTAGTGGAGGCAGTTGCCAAAACAGGCAGGAGCGGCGCATTCCAGGCAATGCTCCTCCCACATGGTGGGACGCACTGCCGTAATGCGGAAGTGATCTCGGATATTCAATTGAAAGTCCGGAACAGGCTTCTGCCCCGTGGGATCGGCATAGTAAAACTGATACATAAAAATTCCTCGTAGCTTTATTGCAGAGCTTCTTCGGCAAGCTCGCTCATGTTCAGGCTTCGCATACCGTATTGGGCTCGCAGCCTGTCGTAGTAAGAAAAAATATCTTCCAATTGGCGAAGATGGTATTCTGTATGGACCCCAATATTATGGGGATGCCACCAAAGATGGAAGCATAGATCGTGCTTGGCGGCATATAGCATGGAGCGCTTGATCCGCCGGACCTTCAGGGGCTCTAAGAAGCCTACAAAGCGGGGCTTATACATACGAGAGCCTACGATATTGATGATCCCGTCCTCATTTTTGGGGGTGAAGCAACCATGACCGGTGAGGGGTAGATACACATCAGCCAGGCGAAGGGCCCGCATAAGGGGACGGAATTTGATTCTTTCGTGAATCCAGTCGTTTTCCTCATCTCGATAAGAGGTGAAACCCATTTCACGGAGAACCTGCGTATAGGCAGGTTCCGATTGGTTGCGGGGCAGAACAACGCTCTTAAGGTCGTAGCCGTGATCTGCGGCAATGACTTTGGAGGCGATCATATCCTCCCGGAATTGTTCTGTAGTCTGGCCCTTTTCTCGACAGTAGAAATGGCAGAAGGTATGACTGCCGAGCTCTTGACCGGGAGTTGCAGCGATCATGGGTGGGAGATCCGGAGCAAAGAACATCGGATCACCCTCGCTCAGGGAAGAAAGAAATCTGTAGGGGGACAAAGCACTGTTTTCGTAGGCGGGAACCTGCGCCGGAATGTAAGGGGCCAAGTCCTTGGGAGAATTGGCAAACAGCATTCCCACAGTCGCCCAGGTCGCATGAAGCTCATGCTTCCGAAACAGCTTTAACAGCTGAGGAATGGATTTTTGACCGCCTAAAATATGCTCCCCGTAGCTCTCGGGGGTGCAGTGATCATGGGAGCCCCATAATAATTCAAAATCCAGGGAAAGGAGAAGGGTGCCGGACATAATGGGCCTCCTTTATGAAAAGTATTACATGTAGGTATAGCAGAAGAACAGGAAATAAGCCATCCACATGGAAATGGTAAAGAATAGTTGTGTGTTCTTTTTAAAGCAATGCCGTAGCTCCCAGGGTAGGAGGATGTAATTGTACAAGCTCATATAAATGGGAAGCCGTCCCATGAAAATACCGCTGGTAAACATGGATACAACATAAAAGGCTGTAGAAACGATAGACATATTGACGCATATATTGATCAGAATATTGTCGGATTTTTCAATCTTAGCCTTGTTCAGGAGTGCAATGATGGTTGGGACGGAGTAAACCAATACACGGAGAATATTTGTGCCGTCGTCATTGTTTCCTTCCCAGTCGGAGACAACATTCTCATACTGGGTATCCCGGAGTATGCCATCCAAGAAGGAGGTGAACTCGCTGACAAAGACTATAGCGAGCAAGGTGCCCAGCATGATCAGCATGGTCTTTTTGTTCCATGCCTTACCCTGTACAATGAAGATGACAGGGAGCAGGAGCAAGGCGGTCTTATGCATAAGGGAACCCAAAAAAACGAGCAGTATGGCTGGAATGTATTTTCTATTTACGATGAACGGCAGAGCAGTAAAAGAGATGGCTGCAGCTAAAAATTGGCGGCTGCCGTTGAACATCCACTG
Source organism: Oscillospiraceae bacterium (assembly GCA_017391305.1). Classification (GTDB taxonomy): domain Bacteria; phylum Bacillota; class Clostridia; order Oscillospirales; family Oscillospiraceae; genus JAZOXB01. The sequence goes on from JAFOZC010000039.1 coordinate 3,560, forward strand.
AATATAGTCTGTGGAGGCAACAAACAGGAAGAGGCTGATCCAAAAACTCCGGGAATACTTGCGGTAGATCAAACCCACACACAGGATTTGTATGGCAGCCATAACGCCGAAATAAACCCGATAATCATCGGTGATCAGACATTTGACGACCGCTGTAAATCCGAAGAAAAATTGGTCTTTCTTTTGGCTCTGAGCAAAGGAAATGACCTTGGACAAGCTGCTAGGTGCCTTTTCGAAGTAAGACTTATATGCACCGGTGTCACCAAAGCTCGTGCTTCGCATAGCACACCAGTAGACCATGGGGATCAGTAGGATCAAAACAGCGGTAATACTCCAGCGTTCCCGCTTGTTTCCGAGAACGCGGATGTGCTTTCGGGTGGTGAACTTAGAGACCAGGAGTCCGCCGACACACACCCAAAGCAAATATTTTAATGCAATATCTAAGGACATAATGATCTCCGATACATAGTAGAATGAGTGAAATTACAGATTTTCCTTATACCAGGCGATGGCGGCTTGGATGCCCCGCTGGAAATCCCAATCGGGGTCGTAGCCAAGGAGCCGACGGGCCTTGGAAATATCTGCGTTGGAATGCTTGATGTCTCCGGCACGGTCAGGTCCGAAGTTGGGCTCTACACTGAGACCCAGAGCCTCGGTCAAGCCATAGTAAATGTCCAGCAGATACTCTCTGCCGCCGTAAGCAATGTTATAGGCTTGACCTGCGGCCTCGGAAGGAGCAAGACATGCCTTTAAATTGGCTTCAATGACATTCTCAATATAGGTGAAGTCACGGCTCTGTCTGCCGTCGCCGTTGATGGTGGGGACTTCGCCGGCTAAGAGCTGTTTGATAAACTTGGGGATCACGGCGGCATAGGCGCCGTTGGGATCCTGCCGTCTGCCGAATACATTGAAGTACCGCAGACCGATGGTCTCTAAGCCGTAGTGACGGGTGTACTGCTTGGCACATTCCTCGTTGACATGCTTGGTAACAGCATAAGGGGACAAGAGATTGCCCTCACGGCCTTCCCACTTGGGAAGATTGGGCTCGTCGCCGTAAACGGAGCTGGAGGAGGCATAGACAAAGCGCTTGACACCCTTTTCGCGGGCGGCTTCCAGCATGTTCATGGTGCCGATCATATTGTTCTGTGCGTAGAACAGGGGCATGGCAATGCTCCGGGGAACACTGCCCCAGGCGGCTTGATGGAGGACAAAGTCAACGCCCTCGCAGGCTTCCATACAGGTATCGAGATCCTTGATATCTCCCTTGATAAATGTATAGTTGGGATTGTTGGCATAGAGCTTTACATTGGATTCCTTGCCGGTGGACAGATCGTCCAGGCAACGGACACGGCAACCCATGTTCAGAATAGCCTCGCACAGGTTGGAGCCGATAAAGCCGGCACCGCCGGTCACAAGGAACAGAGCGTCCTTGGGGAAGGTGAGATGAGCGTATCCCATATCAGAGCCTCCAGTAGAGATAACCGGCATCTGCATACTCGGACTTGTTCAGCAAGCCCTTGAGGTCCAGCAGGACCTTGGTGCTACCGGAACGGTAATAGCTACAGATGATCTCGGGAGTCAGAGCCTTGAAAGCATCATGGGCAACCGCCAGAATAATGGCGTCCATGTCCTTGAAACTCTCTGCATCAACGAACTCGATGCCGTACAGATGCTTGGCTTCTGCCGCGTCTGCGGCGGGATCTGCGATCTGCGCAGTAATGCCGAATTCCTGTAGCTCGTGGTAAATGTCGATGATCTTGGTGTTACGGGTATCGGGGCAGTTCTCCTTGAAGGTGAAGCCTAAAATACCCACACGGGCATTCTTAACAGGTACATCGGCTTGGATCAGCTTCTTGACCAGGTTCTCGGCACAGTACTTGCCCATGTCATCGTTGATCCGACGACCGGCAAGGATGATCTGGCTATGGTAGCCAAGTTGCTCTGCCTTGTAGGTCAGATAGTAGGGGTCTACACCGATGCAGTGACCGCCTACCAAGCCGGGTTGGAATTTCAGGAAATTCCACTTGGTGCCGGCAGCCTCTAAAACAGCCTTGGTGTCAATGCCCATTTTGTTGAAGATAATGGACAGCTCATTCATAAAGGCAATGTTAATGTCACGCTGGCTGTTCTCAATGACCTTGGCGGCCTCTGCAACCTTGATGCTCTCAGCGCGGTGAACACCGGCTTCTACCACCAATTCGTAAACCTTGGCGACCTCGTCCAGTGTTTCCGCATCCATGCCGGAAACGATCTTGGTAATGGTCTCCAAACGGTGCACCTTGTCACCGGGGTTGATCCGCTCGGGAGAGTAGCCTACCTTAAAGTCTACGCCACACTTCATGCCGGATTCCTTCTCCAGAATGGGGACGCATACATCCTCGGTAACACCGGGATAGACGGTAGATTCAAAGACAACGATACTGCCCTTGGGCATATTGCGGCCGACGAAACGGCTGGCTCCCTCTACGGGAGTCAGGTCGGGGGTGTGATCGTCGTTGACGGGAGTGGGGACGGCTACGATGAAAAATTTGGCCTCGCGGAGGCGCGTTTCATCTGCAGTAAAATCTACGGCACAGGCGGCAATGGCCTCGTTGCCCACTTCTTTGGTGGGATCGATGCCTTGACGGTACAGGTCGATCTTAGCCTGATTCAAGTCGAAGCCGATCACATCTACCTTCTTGGAGAAAGCAACGGCAATAGGCATTCCTACATAGCCCAGACCCACCAGGGCCAGTTTTTCTTTACGGGCAACAAGATTGTGATAAAGTTCCATATATTTGAACCTCCAATTAAGGGATTAGTCTCATCGTTTTGGAAATGTTTTGATTGATGATCCGCACATCATAGATCTGTTCAGCTAAAGCACGGCTCTCGGAGCCCATCTGTGCGCACAGCGCAGGATCGGCAATCAGCTGCTCCATAGCAGTCACCAATGCAGAGACGGATTTGATGGGAACAAGGACACCGTTTTTGCCCTCCGGTACGGTTTGACGGCAGCCGGGAGCATCTGTGGTCAATATGGGACGACCTGTAGCCATGGCCTCTAAAACGGTCTTGGGTGTACCTTCATGATAGGAAGGGAGCACATAGGCGCTGCACTGTGCCAAAAAAGGCTGGACATTCTTCTGCGCACCGAAATACTCTACACTGCCGTCATCCAGATAGCTCTGTAGCTCTGCCTCGGAGATGGCGGAAGGGTTGGTATCAAAGGGACCCACCAGCATACAGCGGACATGAGGATGCCGTCTGCGGATCTCACGGCAGGCATCCAAATATTCTACTACGCCCTTATCACGGATCAATCTGGAAATACACAGGAAGGCAGGCTCCTTGGGCTGAGGAACAGAGGGGAATAGGTCTAAATTTACCCCGGAACCGTTGAGGATCACGGCATTCTCACGGGGAAGGATCTTGTTCTTTACGAATACACCCAGGTCGTCTTCGTTCTGGAAGAATGCCTTGGGGGCTTTGCGCATGCCGTATCGGTATTCTGTTACGAGGATCTTGCGGACCAGCCTGGTCTTAAGGTCGTCGCTGAGGAAAATGGAGCCCAGACCGGCAATGAGAGGATAGAATTCGATGCCGCAGCTTGCGGCGGCGATGCCACCGTAGATCACGGTCTTTGCTTGGTAGGCGAAGATCTTATGGGGCTGTTCTTCTTTGAGGAGCGCCTTGATAGCGCGGAGCGTCTTAAGATCCTTTAAAGGGTTCATACCGTTGCGTTCTACGGGAATGCTACGGTAACGGATGCCCAATTCCGCAAATTTATCTTGCCACAGCTCCTCCGGTTCCTCTGCAACTGCCAGGACCTCATGACCTTGCGCCAAGAAGGTTTTCATCATATCGATGCGAAACCAAAAAAGTGAGGTGGTAAAACTGGATAATACGAGAATCTTCATTTCTTATGTACTCCCTCATGGGAAGATTTGTCTGTGGCACCTTCGATGATGCCCTCGTGGCGGAGGACCTTTGAGATGGTGCCGAAGAAGCATTTGCAATCGAAGGAGAAGCTGAGCTTCTGCACATATTCGCCGTCCAGCTTGGCTTTGACGGGGATCTCCAGCTCGTCGCGGCCGTTGATCTGCGCCCAGCCGGTGAGACCGGGGCGAACATTGTTAGCCCCGTAGCGATCCCGTTCCTCTAACAGATCGTACTGATTCCAAAGGGCGGGACGGGGACCTACCACGGACATATGGCCCAGCAGGATGTTAAAGAGCTGGGGCAGCTCATCCAAGCTGGTCTTCCTAAGGAATTTTCCTACACGGGTGATGTACATATCGGGGTTTTGCAGCATGTGGGTAGGCATATCCCGGGGGGTATCCACCCGCATGGAGCGGAATTTCAGGATAGAGAAGTGGGTCTTACCCTTTCCTACCCGTTTTTGTTTAAACAGTACCGGCCCGCGGGAATCCAACTTCAGGGCAACGATCAGGATCAGGAACAGCCAGGACAGGAAAAGGATCCCCAGAACCGAGAGGATGATGTCCAACAGTCGTTTAAAAAAGGATTGATACAAGAATAGGCCTCCCTTCTTTTATGAGAGATACACAGAGCTATGGCATTGTATAGTTAAGAACATTATAATACAAAATCCATGAAAAGTAAATAGAAATTATCGGATAAAATAGAAAACAAAATTTATTTTGGAAAAGAGACAGAAATTAGTTGTTATTTTGTCCTAAAAATAGTATAATAGCAGTAGAATTGTCATAATGAACGGTCGATGGCTGTAAATTCATGGGAAAGGCGGAAGTATCGTATGCGTTTGACACGGGAACAGAGGCAGATTCTGAACGGCTCCAAGGGAGAAGTTATGGCGAAGGTCATGAAGACTCTGGTGATGTACGGGCATACCTTTGGGGCGGACAGGCTGGTGCCGGTGAGTTCGGAATACAATCATCTCCTTACCTCCTTCGGTCTGAAGATGATGACACCGATTTTTGAATTGATGGAAAAGCTTGCGGAGGCGGGGGCGCTTTCTACCCAAGCCTTCAGCGTAAACCCTCGACCTATGGACAAGGCAGTTCCTGCCAATCTTTTGCAACGGCTTGTATTTAAGTACCTTATGTATTCTGAGCAGGAGAATTATGAGAAAAGGCTCACGGAACTGGGATTGCTCAACGACAAGGCCTATACCTGCACATGCTATTTGGATCAGGTGGGCAATTTGCCCCAACGTGGGGAGATCCTCAGCTGGGCTGAGCCCTCGGCGGTGTCCTATGCCAACTCTGTATTGGGCGCTCGCTGCAACCGCAATTCCGGAATGATGGATCTCATGGGAGCGGTGGCAGGCTTTGTGCCTCGCTTCGGCCTTCTGACCGATGAGGGAAGAATGGCAAATTGGATCGTTAAGGTCCGCACAACGGAGCAACCGGAGGCGCAGCTTCTGGGCGCAGCCATTGCCATGCGGGTCAAGGAGGAGGTTCCGTACATTGCCGGCATGAAGCGCTGGCTGGGGACGGAGCTGACCGAGGCGGTACGCTCTTATCTCAAGGACTTTGGTGCGGCGGCAGATAGCTCTGTTGCTCTGTACCATGTGGAGGAGCTGACTCCCGAGGCTAAGGATTTCGGTGCAGATTTGATCAAAGAGAACTGCAAGGTCTATGTTATAGATGATAAAGAGCTGGAACGGGTGCGCAGGAGCTATCCCGTTTTATGGAGACGGAAGAACCGCAAGCCGAATCTCTGCTTTGTGGGCTGTCCCCATCTAAGCATGCAACAGCTGAAGCAATGGACGCTTCGTCTGGAATGCGGCTTACAGGAGGAGAGGCGGAAACGGGTCCGCATTCCAACGGTCTTTACGGCAGCACCGGCTGTCATCGAGGAGTTTTCTCGGACGGAATATGCCAAGCGGCTGAAGGACACGGGAGTCATCCTATCTTATGTCTGCCCCCTGATGTATATGAACAATCCGCTGTGTGGCTCTCTGCGAGTCATTACCAACTCCAATAAGCTCCGAGGCTATTCCACAGCACGCTATTATCCGGAGGAAGAGCTCCTGGATATGCTTACGAAGGGAGAAATTGAAGAATGAAACGATTCAGAGGACGTGTGATCACCCCCGGGACGGTCAAGGCAACAGCCTTGGTGTCCCGTGATGAGGTAGATACGCTTGCTTCCTTCGGCAGAGCCCTGCGGGTAGGAGACAAGGGGCTTACCTGTGGGGATCGGAACAATGAGGATCTGTTCGGCAAGGCGATGGCGGGGAAGGCTCTGTGCTTACCCAGAACCGTCGGCTCTGCCACGGGAAGTCTGATGCTGTACTGTGCCTGCGCTACAAACAGACAGCCGGCCTGCCTTCTCTTCAGCCAGAGCATAGATACCGTTGCCGCAGGCGGCTCTATTTTGGCGGCGGTTTGGTTGGAGAACACACAGATGCCGGTGATCGACAATTTGGGAGCGGCCTTCCTACGCTATGTGGAAGACGGCATGACCGTTACCCTGGAGGGGGACGGCATTGTCCGTGTGGAATGATTTTTATACAAAACAAACAGCTTAAGCGAGAGCCTTTGTTCTGAAGGAAAGGGAACGCCGGAGGGGAAAACAGCCTCCTGTTCTGCTACAAGACAGGAACGGAATAAAGGCTCTCGCTCAAGGTATACAGGAAAGGGTGGAGAATGATGAAAAAGATTTACAGGAAAGTCCTTGTGCTGCTGCTAACGGCGTTGATGCTTCTTCCTCTGCTTTGCGTTCCAAGGGGGCAGGTTCGGGCAGCGCTCAGCCCCGATACGGCAAAGGACGGGAAGCTCAGGGTATTGCTGACCTCGGATATTCACTACTGTACCACGGCCTATTACGGCGTAGCGGGGAAGGATCGGCTGCAGCTTTGGGTGGATTCCATCAATGCAGAGCATAAACGAGAGCCCCTGGATCTGATCATCATTGCGGGAGATATGTCTCTGGATCATTACTACAGCAACGGTACGATCTTCGGAAGCTACATGGGAACCAACAAGGTCAGCTACACAGAGAAGTTCGTGAAGGAATATGTTTCCCAACTGCCTGCAGGGGTCCCTCGATTCTTCATCCCCGGGAACCATGAGCAGTACAGCGATACACAGTGGAAGTCTATTACCGGCAACAACAGACAGTGCTCCTATCGGATCGAAGGGAATCTGTTCCTAATGCTGGATAACTTCAATACCTATCTGGAGCCCAATGCAACGGCCAACGCTGTGTATACCCCCTCGGATATGGACTTCATTCAATCCGAAATGGCCAAGTATCCCGACGACAAGGTGTGGCTCATTGCCCACTATTTCGAGGCTAACTTAGAAAGCGAAGCCTTTAAACGCTTGGTGCAGGAAAATGATCGGATCATGGGGCTCTTCGGCGGACACGACCACATGGGGGACGTGAAGAATACCACCACCTGGGGCACAAAGCCCTATTCCATGTGCGGTACCTTCGCCCTGTCCGGTACTGTGACCCCGGAGCATTCTGCGGGGCAGCCCCAGAGATTCGGCTATGAAGCGAAGACTCTGACAGCTGAGCAACAGGCAAGCTTGGATGCCAGCATCAACAACTTCTGGGGCTTCCGTGAGCTGAAGATCACCCCGGAGAAGGCAGAGAGCAACTATATCTCTGTAGACACGGGAAATACTGCACCCTATTTCTACGGCAGAAAAATCGATCTGCCCAGGACCCTAAAATACCATGCAGACTATGCTGCCACGGGAGCAACAGCAGGCTGGGGTCCGGCGGCAGACGGGATCTACTATATCGGCAGTACAGGGGATATGAAGGCCTTCTCCAAGCTGGGACAGACCTTCGACTTCGCCGGGAAGACCGTAAAGCTGACCAGAGACATTGATATGAGCGGTGTAAATTGGACCATGATCCCACAATTTGCAGGGACTCTCGACGGCTGCGGACGGGCAATCAAGAATCTGAATCTCTATGCCAATGCCGGAACCTTAGCTATGATCGACCGCTTGCAGGATGGGACGATCCGGAATCTCCGTATGGTAGGTGGCTCTGTGAAGCTGGTGGGCTCCCACTCTGCAGCAGGGATTGCAGTCCGTGCAAACGGCACCTGCCTATTCTCCAATGTATATTGTAAGATGAATGTCAGCGTAGACAGCGATTGCTATCGGGCAGGTGGCTTCCTTGCCTTCCCGGAGCGAGCAAATCTGACCTTCGAGAACTGTGTCAGTGAGTGCACGATTTCCGGTATGCGTGGAGGCGGCTTTGTGGCTCAGGTGAATTACAATACCTATTCCACAGTGTTTAAGGATTGTGCCTTCATCGGCGACCTGTCCGGATCTGGAAGGTTGTCGGGAGGCATTGTAGGTCTCTGTGCCGGCAATGTGACTATGGAGCGCTGTGTCAGCTTGGGCAAGCAGAGTCCCAATGCCGAAAGCGGCGGTATGATCTTCATCGACCACCAGAACCAGTCCGAAACCGCAGAGACCGCAGTTCATATGAAGGACTGCTATGCAGCCGTAGACACCCAGCTCCCCATAGGGACACAGGCGGCCCGTTCCTTCCGCCTGAAATTCACATTGGAGTATACGGGGAAAACCCCCTATACCGTCAATACAAGTGCAAATGATCTCCTTGCTTCCCATCAGAGCGAGCTGCAGAAGAATTTTGGATATTTGGCAAAGGGCAGTACAGTGCATTTGACCACCTCTAATCTAAGGACACTTTGCCCGACGCTGACGGGCTGGAGCGGTGTCAGCGGCACAGTTTCCTATGGTACCGAGAAGACCGTTCCCAAGATCCTTCCCACTGCCACATGGGATCTGATAAGCGGAAAGAGTATCGCCGCAGTGCCCTCTGCCATCTGTGCTCTCTGCGGCGGCAACACCAAGCCCTATGAGAATCTGGGCAACGGCACCCATCTGATCGCCTGTGACCGAATGACTCACAGCATTCAGCCCCATTCCTTCACAAATGGAAAATGTGCCTGCGGACAGCGGGAATGCCCCTATCTTCTGGTAGACTTCCTGCCAATGAGTGTGATGAATGAGGCGACGGACTGGGTTCCGACCCAGCGAGATACAGGCATGGCTACGGTCGCTGTAGATCATAACAACAAGGGAACCATGGACGGAACGGTACAGTATCGGGATGCCTATGTTTCTATGGCGAGGGCTATGGACAAGACCTACCCCATCCAAAAGGGCGATGTCATAGAGATCCGCATGAAGGGAACCGTTACAGCAGGCTCCTGCAGTAAGTCCTGTGTATATTTCACCACGGAGCAGCAGACCGGCTACTCTGAGACCCACAAGCTCGATCACACTGTGAGCTTCGATGGAAGCTATCAGACCGTAAGCTTAGGCAGCTTGGATGCTTATGTGGGGCAGACCATACGGACACTGCGGATCGATATGTTCCAGCATGCCTCTGCAGACTTTGCAGGAAGCTACAGCCTGGACTATATTTATGTAGGTCCTGCCAATTTGGCTCCCTCGCAGGGGAGCCGTGCTCTGTACTTCGATTTCAGCGATGACGAGCATTCTGTACAGCGATACAGCACCTCCACCTACAGGGGCTATAACTACGATGTGGCGGACAACTGGCGTAAAGGCGAGGCCGGTGCCCAGCCTGCTGTTAGGGACGGGAAGCTCTGCTTCGACCTTACCCAGCGGTATAATGCAAGTAACGAGCCGGTCTACATTACCGCCTTGGAGCCTGTGGGTACGGTCAAGACCTTCTCCTGGGGAAATGATAACAAATATGCAAATGACCTGGCTTACGACCCCTCTAAGGCAGAGGTCATACAGCTCCGACTCCGTCTGACGGATGTGCAGCATTACTATCCCAACAGCACCAAGCGGTATTTACGCCTGTTCTACCTGCCGGAAGGGGCAACGGAATGGAGCTGCGGTACGGCTCCCAATGATTGGGCAGAATCGATTTTGCTCCCCATTGAGGATCAGTATATGGATGGAGGTGAAAAGGAGGGACAGTTCTTTACCCTGGGGCTGTCTCTGAAGGGGAAGAAGTTCTCTACCTATGAAAGCATCCGTGGCATTATGCTCAACTTCCTTGGTATGCGAGGAGGCCGTGTAGAGATCGACTATTTGTACATTGGCCCTGCTCCCACAGATCGCCTGCTCTTCGACTTTAACGGAACGGGAAAAGATCGGTACGATACGGTTTCTTACGGAATCTTGAATTACGATCAAACAGACCATTGGTATCATGAGGCAGATGTGTCCGCAGTATCTATAGAAAGCGGAAAGCTGAACCTGACCATGGCTGCCACAGCAAAAAACGACCATAGCCAGTATATAGAGACCTCCAAGATCGGAAACCGCAGTGCGGATCCTCTCCACTTTACGCCTAAATCGGGAGATGTGATCCAGCTCCGCTATAGCCTTGTAAGCTATGATGCCACAGCCAACAGTGGGAAAACACCCTCCATTACCATTTATGGCTGGGACAGCGGCAAGGGTGGAACCAACTATCTGGGAACCTCATGGGAAACTGTCAACACCGACAAGGTGGGAACCTATGTGACCAAGACTTGGACGATTCCCAGCGGATGGACGGAGTATGATGTGACAAGATTGCGGATCACCCTCCGGGGTCTGCTCAACTCTAAGGTGGCGGTGGAGCATCTGTATGTGGGCCCCGGCTGTACCGCACCGGAAGCGATCCACAGCTATTCCTACGAGGCGACAAAGAATCCCACCATTTCCGCAACCGGTGCGCTCACAGGAACCTGTTCCCGTTGCTCCGGGACGATTACGGTGACCCTACCCAAGCTGAATACCACCGACTACACCAAGACTACCACCGCTGCAGCTACCTGTACCGCAACGGGTGTAGATAAGTACACCTGGAAGACCACTACCTACGGTTCCTTCAGCTTTAATGCAACTACCGCAGCTCTGGGTCACAGCTATACCGAAAAGGTCACAGCACCCACCTGTACCGCACAGGGCTATACCACCCACACCTGCAGCCGTTGCTCCCACAGCTACAAGGATACCTACACCAATGCACTTGGACACAATTACACCAACTACAAAGCAACGAAGGCTCCTACGACCTCCGCAACCGGTGTACTGACCGGAACCTGCTCTCGTTGTTCTGCAACAACTACAGTAACTCTGCCCAAGCTGAATACTACCGACTACACCAAGACCACTACTACGGCGGCTATCTGTACCGCAACGGGAGTGGATAAGTACACTTGGAAGACCACCACCTACGGTTCCTTCAGCTTCAACGCAACCACCGCAGCTTTGGGACACAGCTATACCAACAAGGTCACAGCCCCCACCTGTACCGCACAGGGCTATACCACCCACACCTGCAGCCGTTGCTCCCACAGCTACAAGGATACCTACACCAATGCACTTGGACACAATTACACCGGCTACAAGGCAACCAAGAATCCCACCACCTCTGCAACAGGTGTGCTGACAGGGACCTGTTCCCGTTGCTCTGCAACGACTACAGTGACCCTGCCCAAGCTGAATACCACGGATTACACCAAGACTACCACCACTGCGGCTACCTGTACCGCAACGGGCGTGGATAAGTACACCTGGAAGACCACTACCTATGGCTCCTTCAGCTTTAATGCAACTACCGCAGCCCTGGGACACAGCTATACCAACAAGGTCACTGCTCCCACCTGTACTGCACAGGGTTATACCACCCATACCTGCTCTCGTTGCTCTAACAGCTATAAGGACACCTACACCAATGCACTGGGGCACAATTACACCAACTATAAGGCAACCACCGCTCCCACCACCTCTGCAACAGGTATTCTGACCGGTACTTGCTCTCGTTGTTCTGCAACGACTACGGTGACCCTGCCCAAGCTGAATACCACGGACTACACTAAGACCACTACTACCGCTGCCACCTGTACCGCAACCGGTGTGGATAAGTACACTTGGAAAACTACTACCTACGGTACTTTCAGCTTCAATGCAACTACCGCAGCCTTGGGACACAGCTATACCAACAAGGTCACTGCTCCCACCTGTACTGCACAGGGCTATACCACCCATACCTGCAGCCGCTGCTCCCACAGCTACAAGGATACCTACACCGCAGCTCTGGGACACAGCTATACGAACTACAAGGCAACCACCAATCCCACCACTTCCGCAACAGGTATTCTGACCGGTACTTGCTCTCGTTGTTCTGCAACGAC
>JAFOZC010000040.1 GCA_017391305.1 Oscillospiraceae bacterium
GATCGGCGACAAGCTGATGAACGATGTCGCTCCCAAGGATCGCGATATCGCAATGGTCTTCCAGAACTACGCTCTGTACCCCCACATGACCGTTTATGAAAACATGGCATTCTCCCTGCGTCTGAAGAAGATGCCCAAGGACGAGATCGACAAGAAGGTCATGGAAGCCGCAGAGATCCTCGGTATCACCGAATATTTACAGCGTAAGCCCAAGGCTCTGTCCGGCGGTCAGCGTCAGCGTGTCGCCATCGGCCGTGCTATCGTCCGTAACCCCAAGGTCCTGCTCATGGACGAGCCTCTGTCCAACCTGGACGCCAAGCTCCGTAACCAGATGCGTGCAGAGATCATCAAGCTCCGCAAGCGTATCGATACCACCTTCGTTTATGTTACCCACGACCAGACCGAGGCTATGACTCTGGGCGACCGTATCGTCATCATGCGTGACGGCTTCATCCAGCAGATCGGCACTCCTAGGAGGTCTTCAACCATCCCAGCAACCTCTTCGTCGCCGGCTTCATCGGTGTTCCCCAGATGAACCTCTTAGACGGCAAGCTGACTAAGAAGAACGGCAAGTACTTTGTGAACGTCCTGGGCAAGGATGTGGAGCTGGCTGCTGCACATCAGACCGCTCTGAGTGCAAAGGATGTCTCCGACAAGAACGTCATCGTCGGTGTTCGTCCCGTACATATCCGTCTGGATTCCAACGGCTTCATGGGCACTCTGGACGTATCCGAGATGATGGGCAGCGAGCTGCACCTGCACGTGGCCATCCAGGGCAAGGACATCGTTGCCGTTATCCCCACCGCAGGTCTGGATCTCTCTTCTGTCGCTGTTGACAAGCCCGTAGGCTTCAACTTCGACGCTTCCCTGATCCACCTCTTCGACCCCATCACCGAGGAGAACCTGATCTGATTTTCCCATAGCTTTCCCAAAAGGCTGCCTTAGGGCAGCCTTTTTTCTATCCCCGTTCTCCCTCCTTCCGCCTCCCAAAAAAGGGGGCTTATTCCTGCCACAGCCGATACCGAAAATGTGACCGTTTTTCCGCTCCCGAGAGACAGCTGTCCTTGCCCGCCACTACAGGAGAGAAGTTCTATTGTGGTGGGGTACAGGCTTCCATCAGCAAAATTCACCGGGATTTTTGCTGATCGGTCTGGAAAAAGGGGGAAATATGTGCTACAGTATAGCTATCATTCCATACTTGAAAGGATCTGTGCTATGAAACGATTGATTTCCCTCTGTTTGACCCTTGTTCTGCTTCTGGGTCTGCTGCCCACCGCTTGGGGAGCGGAGAGCCGCGGTGTCAGCCTGAGCAGTAACTCCGCCTTCTTCAATGCCTTTACCCTGTCCAAGATGCCCAAGGTGCAAACTGCGGTGAATGCAGGGGATTACACCACAGCAAAGCAGGAGCTTCTGAACTATTACAGCGCCAAGTTCCAAAACTACAGCCCCATCCCCGCCTCCCCCAATCGTACGGCTATGGTATATCTGGCAAGCCAGAATGCCTTCGCCTTCTCTGAGAATTACATGGGCAGCCAGTACATCACCTCCACAGATTACAAGGAATACCGCTTCAACATGGGTACGAACAAGACCACGGTCTATGTGCTGTCCATGCTGACCAAAACCACAGGAGAGATCCTGATCCCCTCCAGAGAAGCAAGCTCCATGTATCCCAGCCTGATCCTGACTCTGGCAGACGGCTCCACCAAGACCCTGAAGGCTACGGCGGATAGCTATGTCCGAGCAGGCTCTTACGCTTCTTCCAACTACGGAAGCTCTTCCACCCTCTATGCCCACCACGATGTTTCCGGCACCACCCCTTATGGCGCTAATTCCAAGCGGATCTACCTGAAGTTTGACTCTGCCGCCATTCCCTCCAATGTGAAGAACATCAGCCTCTCTGTTTATGCAAAATGCTCCGGCATGAGCAGCAGTGAGTCCAAGCTCCGTCTCACGGTTTTCGGGGCATACAGCACAAGCTGGACAGAAAGCGGCCTGACATGGAATTGGCTGACCAACAATAACGGCCACGCTCACTTCTCTTGGGACGGTGTTTCCGGCGGCTTCACATGGACCAAGCCCTCCGGCACTCCTAACGAATGGCTGAACTACAACACCCGTTTCTATGAGGTTTCCTCTCTGGTGCAAAGCGCCGTTGCCGCCGGGACAGGCTCTGCCAATTACAAGACCTATCTGACCACTGCAAAGAACCTGATGCTCGACTTCATCAATGATGCAGGGGCCGGTAAGCCCGCCAACCGCAGTATCGAGCCTGCCAACCGTCTCATGGAGTTCCCCTATATCTACAAGCACTTACTCGCAAGCGGTCTGTTGACTCCGGACGAGAACATGAAGCTCCTGGCTTGGGTCTATGACGAAGCGGTATATATGAACTCCGGCGCCACCATTTTTAACTCCTCTAACGGTGTCATCAGTGATATGGCCTATACCAACCACGGCTTCTGGCATCTGGCAGGCTTCTATCAGAGCTTCGGCTTCTTCCCGGAATTTGCCAAGGCAAGCACTTGGAGAAGCAATTACAATGCCCGTCAGCCCAAGGTGGTCGATGCCCTCATTGCCTCCGACGGTTCTTATAACGAAGTCACCTTCGGTTACCCCTCCGAGGTCATCAACTGGAGCTCTGTTCTCCTCACCGCCATGAGCACCACGGGAGATACCTCTGCTGTTGCCTCTACCTTTAAGGGGAAGCTGGTAGGCCTTGCAAAATATCTGGTAGACTGCACCATGCCCAACGGCGTCGCTCCCTTCTGGGGTCAGGGTGGCCCCGCTGCTACCAAGACCGCTGTGCAGAAGGTTCTCGATGCCATCGGCAATACCATGGACAGCAACCAAACCGTTCGGGAGCTTAGATATTATGTAAACCACAACACCGGTTCTGCCCCCGACACCTACGGAGAATACGACAATATTAAGGTGGTGGCAGACCGCACAGGCTGGGAATCCACGGACTCCATGATTTTCATGAATGCCAAAATCGGCGGCAATCACGCCCACCGAGATGCCAATGC
>JAFOZC010000041.1 GCA_017391305.1 Oscillospiraceae bacterium
CACGCACTGTCTGCACATCCCTCTCCCCCTCCCTTCGGGAGGTACCTCTCCCGGAGGGAGAGGCAAGGGGCTGTGTGCAAACTTCAAAACAGAGCAATCCATCGGAGCTTTGAAGAGGCGGATTATTTTTTCGGTGTTACCTGAATGCGGCTACATTCGACAATGGGTAAATATTATAATATGAGTACCCTGATCTGAGGGATATCAAAGAAAAGAGGTACTTATATATGTCAAACACAGAAACTTTGCAGGATCTGATCCTGGGAGAAGTGCGCAAGGAACATACCCCTGTTACGCTGTTTCTTATGAACGGATTTCAAATGAAGGGCATTATCACGGGCTTCGATGCCTTTGTGGTAGTCCTCAGCTCCGAAGGAAAGCAGCAGATGATCTATAAGCATGCCATTTCCACACTGGTTCCTTTACAGCCTGTCCGTTTTCAGGTAAGCTGAGGCAAAAGGGAAATGGATAAACGGGGTACTTTGTTCTTCAGGCTTCTGACAGGGCTTTTCGGAGTGCTGTTCCTCTTCTGGGGGATCTGTCGACTCTTGAAGCCCTCTGCCTCCTATGAGCTCCAAAGTGCTCAGATCTGCGAAGTCGGCGACGGGATGACCGTCTCCGGCTTTGTGGTGCGCTATGAGAGGCCCATTTACTGTGAGGAAGCTGTGTCCCTGATCCCATCGGAGGGTGCGTGGGTAGGGGGAGGCCGCACAGTGGCAAGCATTTCCCAAGGCACTCTCAAGGCCCCTGTCTCCGGCTATCTGTCCCATTGGGCAGACGGCTATGAGGAGAGCCTGACTCCCGATTTTGTAAAAACCGCCTCCCCGGAGGAGCTGTTCTCTCTAAGCCCCGTCCCTGTATCTGCCCAAACCCGTGGGAAGCTGATCACCTCTCAGGTCTGGTATTTTGCCGCCCCTGCCCAAGAGGGTTTTTCTGTGGGACAGAGGCTTTCCGTAAAAATCGGCGAGGTGGAGGCCGAGGGGAAGGTTCTCAGAAACGGAGGGCTTCTCCTGTTAGAGTGCAACAGTCACTTGTATGCCCTGACCCAAGTCAGGCAGACGGAAGCAGAGCTGAAGAGCCAAGCTCTCAGAGCCATCCCCCTCCCCGATCGGGCTCTGTATTATGAGGAGGGGACAAGCTGTGTCTACATCCTGCAAGGAGGCAGAGTCAGGCGCAGAGCCGTGGAGGTCATTGGACTGAAGGGCGATGAGGTGCTCCTGCATGAAGACAGCCTTCCTGTAGGCGCACAGGTGATAATAACAGATATAGAATTGACAGATGGGATGATACTGAAATGATCGCAAAGAATATTGCAGAAATCAGAAGGCGGATGGATGCCGCCGCCATTGCCGCAGGGAGAGATCCCCGAGAGATCCTGCTCTGCGCCGCAACCAAAATGAACGATGCCCCCCGGGTCAGGCAGGCCATTGCCGCCGGAGTAGACTGCTGTGGAGAGAACCGTGTTCAGGAGCTGGTAGCCAAATCCGCAGAGGGTGCTTATGAGGGCGCCCCCGTCCACTTCATCGGCAGACTCCAGACCAACAAGGTCAAGCAGGTGGTCGGTAATGTGGATCTGATCCAGTCCGTTGACCGCCCTGCCTTGCTGGAATGCATCGAAAAGGAAGCCGCCAAAAAGGGCATCATACAAGACATTCTTTTGGAAATCAACATTGCAGGCGAAGAGAGCAAGGCCGGCTTCACGGAGGCTGAGGCTCTGGAAATTTCTGACAAAATGTCGAATTTTTCCCATTGCAGACTCCGCGGATTGATGGCGATCCCCCCTGTGAGCAAAAAAAAAGGAGAAAATTGCAGATTTTTTTCTAAAATTCTCAGATTATCTGTTGACATAGAGGCAAAAAAACAGCATAATATTATTATGGGTATTTTGTCTATGGGAATGACTGACGATTTTGAAGATGCCATTGCCTGTGGAAGCACTATGATCCGCATAGGCACCGCTATCTTTGGTGCCAGAGATTACGATAGAAAATAATTAGAAATATATTTGGAGGTAAACCCATATGGGACTGATGGACGAAATCCGCAAGCTGACACACCCCTTCTCTGATAAGGAAGACGACGTATACGACGAGTACGACGACGAGGAAGAAACTATGGACGAGGAGTCTGCTCCTTCTCAGGGTCGTCCCAGCTACACCACCCGCGGCGCCGCAGCCGCAGCCGCTCCCGCTTCTGAATCCGGCAGAACCACCGGCGGCAGAGTCATGAGCATCAACACCCCTTCCACCATGCAGGTCATCGTGGTCAAGCCCGACCGCTTTGATCAGGTTACCGAGATCGCAGACCGTCTCCGTGACAAGCAGTCTGTGGTCCTGAATCTGGAATCCACCAACAAGGACGTAGCCCGCCGTCTGGTAGACTTCCTCTCCGGCTGTGCCTACGCTCTGGACGGCAACATCCAGAAGGTCGCTATCTCCACCTACCTGATCACTCCCTACAACGTAGAGGTTCTGGGAGACAACAGCAGCAAGGAGCCCGAGACCACTGCATCCTACTTCTAAAGAACAGGAGCTGAGAAGTCATGATCACTCCCCAGCAAATCAATGAGATCAGTTTCGACAAGGTACGCAGAGGCGGCTATGACATGGATGCCGTGGATCGCTTCCTGGAGCCTTTGACCGAAGATTACATTACCCTGTACAAGGAGAACTCCGTCCTCAAGAGCAAGATGCGTATTCTTGTGGAGAAGCTGGAGGATTACCGCAAGCAGGAAACCTCTATGCAGAATGCCATCCTGGCCGCACAGAAGACCTGCGAGCAGATGACCCAGGAAACGGAGAAGAAGTGCGCCAAGCTGCTTCGTGAGGCAGAAGAGGCCGCCGGTATCAAGACCCGCAACGCAGAGCTTCTTGTAGGTGAGGAGCAGCAGCGTGTAGATGCCGCCAAGGCCGCCTCCGCTGAGTATCTCGACAAGCTGGAGCAGAGCCTGAAGAAGCAGTTGGAGCTTCTGGCAGAGCTTCGGACACGGGATTTTTCCCAGCCCGCTCCCAAACAGGACAGCCGCAAGGCCTTTGATTTCGACGAGCATCCCACCGCTCCCACTACAGAGGAACGGGCAAATGCCATCATTGAGGAGATCGGGCAGAATCTGGAGTCTGCCCTGAATCAGGCCGAACAGCTTCCTCAGAATGTCAAGCGCTTTGACCACTTGGAATTCAGCAAGGAATTTGTTCCCGATAACTGAGAATATAACCAAATAGAAAAGCGAAGAAGGGGACAAGTAGTCCGCCCGCTGTGTTCAGAGAGCTGCCGGTTGCTGCAAGGCAGTCACATGGCAGGATGAATATCACCCCGGAGCTACCGCCCGAACAGGGGAGATCTACCCCTCAGTAGGCTCGGTCGGTTGCGCCCGTTACAGCGCCAATGAGTGTCTGCCCTACAGGGGCAGGAACAAGAGTGGTACCGCAGAGCTTCCTCTGTCTCTTGGTTGAGACGGAGGAAGCATTACTATTTCATCGGAGGTTTTTATGGATTACAAGAATACGATCATCACCCCAAAGACCGATTTCCCCATGCGTGCAGGTCTGCCCCAGAGAGAGCCCGGCATGCTGGAGAACTGGAACAAAATCGACGTCTACAAGCTCCTCATGGAAAAGAACGAGGGTAAGCCCCGTTTCATTCTCCATGACGGCCCTCCCTTCTCCAACGGCGACCTTCACATGGGTCATGCTCTGAACAAGACCCTGAAGGACTTCATCGTCCGTTCCTATGCCATGCGTGGGTACTATACCCCCTACACCCCCGGCTGGGACAACCACGGCATGCCCATTGAGTCTGCCATCATCAAGAAGAACAAGCTCAACCACAAGACCATGCCTGTCACCGAGTTCCGCACCGCTTGCGAGAATTTCGCACAGGATTTCATTGACCGTCAGCGCACCGGCTTCCGCCGTCTGGGTGTCATCGGTGATTGGGATCGCCCCTACCGCACCATGGACAAGAGCTTCGAGGCCGAGGAGGTCAAGGTCTTCGGTGAAATGTTCCGCAAGGGCTATATCTACAAGGGTCTGAAGCCCGTGTACTGGTGTCCCAAGGACGAGACCGCTCTGGCAGAGGCAGAGATCGAGTATCAGGACGATCCCTGCACCTCTATCTATGTGAAGTTCGCCCTGAAGGATACTCAGGGTAAGCTGGATGCCGCCAACACCTATGTCATCATATGGACCACGACCCCCTGGACTCTCCCCGGAAACCTTGCCATCGCCCTGAATGCCCGTGAGAGCTATGTCGTGGCAAAGGCCGGCGAGGTGAAGTATATCGTTGCCGAAGCTCTGCTGGAGAAGACCATGAAGGCAGGCGGCATCGAGGAATACGAGATCCTTGAGCGCCACGAGGGTGCCTTCTTTGAGTATATGACCGCACAGCATCCCTTCCTGGATCGGGATTCCCTGCTGGTCACCGCAGATTATGTTACTATGGATTCCGGTACAGGCTGTGTCCACACCGCCCCCGGCTTCGGCGCAGATGACTATCAGACCTGCCGCCGCTATAAGATCGACCTGATCGTTCCCGTAGATGACCGCGGCTTCCAGACTGCCGATGCAGGGAAGTATGCAGGTCTGCGCTACGATGTTTCCAACACTCAGATCGTAGAGGATATGAAGGAAGACGGCTCTCTCTTCGCCTCTGAGGTCTTCACCCACAGCTATCCCCATTGCTGGCGTTGCAAGAGCCCCATTATCTTCCGTGCCACTCCCCAGTGGTTCTGCTCTGTGGAAAGCTTCAAGGAAGAGGCCGCCGCTGCCTGTGAGGATGTCCAGTGGTTCCCTGCCTGGGGCAAGGATCGCATGATCTCCATGATCCGTGACCGTGCCGACTGGTGTATCTCCCGTCAGCGCCGTTGGGGTCTGCCCATCCCCGTGTTCTACTGCAAGGATTGCGGCAAGCCCGTTTGCACCCCCGAGACCACCGAGCATATCGCCAAGCTCTTCAGCGAAGAGGGCTCTAATGCTTGGTTTGCCAAGGATGCGATGGAGCTGATCCCGGAAGGTCTGTCCTGCCCCCACTGCGGCGGTAAGGCCTTCGACAAGGAAAGCGACACTCTGGACGGCTGGTTCGATTCCGGCTCTACCCATATTGCTTCCCTTCTCTTCGATTGCCAAGAAAACTGGCCCTCCGACATCTATCTGGAAGGTGCTGACCAGTACCGTGGCTGGTTCCAGTCCAGCCTGCTGACCTCTGTCGGCGCACTGGGCAGAGGCGCTCCCTTTAAGAAGTGCCTGACCCACGGCTGGGTCGTAGACGGAGAGGGCCGTGCTATGCACAAGTCTCTGGGCAACGGTGTAGATCCCGCTGACCTGATCCGTGACTTCGGTGCAGATATCGTCCGCCTGTGGGCAGCCTCCGCCGACTACCGTGTAGATGTGCGCTGTTCCAAGGAGATCTTTAAGCAGTTGTCCCAGACCTATCTGAAGTTCCGCAACACTGCCCGTTACTGTCTGGGCAATTTAGACGGCTTCGATCCCGAGCATCCGGTCAAGCCCGAGGAAATGCAGGAGCTGGATCGCTGGGCTGTGACCAAGCTCAACGAGCTCATTGAACTGGCCTTCCGTTCCTACGACAAGTATGAGTTCCATGCTCTGACCCATGCCATCAACGATTTCTGCGTTGTAGAGCTGTCCGGCTTCTATCTGGATATTCTGAAGGATCGCCTCTACTGCGAGGAAAAGAACGGCCAGAAGCGCAGAAGCGCCCAGACTGCTCTGTACCTGATCCTGGATGCTCTGGCAAAGATGTATGCCCCCATTCTGCCCTATACCTGCGACGAGATCTGGCAGGCTATGCCCCACAGAGCAGAAGACGATGTCCGCAACATCGTCCTCAACGATATGGCTCAGCCCTATACCGCCTATGCTCTGGATGAGGCTACCATGGCAAAGTGGGATACCCTCATTGCACTGCGTACCGATGTCAACGGTGTTCTGGAAACCGCCCGTGCCGAGAAGAAGATCGGCAAGGCTCTGGAAGCTCTTGTCTGCCTGAAGGCCGAGGATACCGCCGCCGCAGAGGCTCTCAAGCTTGTAGAGGGTCTGGATCTGGCAGAGCTCTTCATCGTCTCTGCCGTTACCACCGACAATGCACAGGGCGATGCTCTGGCTCTGGGCAAGGGCGCCAACTACCCCGGACTCACCGTAGAGGTCCATGCCGCCCCCGGCGAGAAGTGCCCCCGTTGCTGGATGCACTCCGTCAAGGCAGACGAAAACGGCCTCTGCCCCCGTTGCTCCGCTGTTATGGCAAGCTTCGTATTCGAAGACTGATCCAACACCCGAAGTGGGCTGTCACACACCCGTGACAGCCCACCCCTTTTTCTCATCGGATTCCGATTTATCGCTCCCGACCGTCGCACAAATCGGAATAATGAAGAATGAATGATGAAGGATGAAGAATTAAAATTTCGGTGTCGGCTACGCCGAAAATTTAAAAAATGGGTGTAATTCCCATGGCGAAGCCATTATTTTAAATCCATCCCGAAGGGATACCACAATTATTCATTCAAATTCCAAATCGCTCGACAGAGTTCCGAATTTGTTCGTAGGGGCGACCTGTGGTCGCCCGCAAAATGTTTCGATTTTGTCGGAAAACTGGTGATAATCCCGTAATTTCGTC
>JAFOZC010000042.1 GCA_017391305.1 Oscillospiraceae bacterium
AGGGAGGGGGAGAGGGATGTGCAGAAACTTCGTGTAGGAATGCAGTTTCGTATAAGGAATCGGTGCGGTGGTTCTGTGGGTAGTTTTTGAGTGGAATCGGTGCAGTGAGCCCTCTCAGGCGCTTCGCGCCAGCTCTCCCGGAGGGAGAGCCAAGGGCGTGGTGGGTGTCGATGGACAGTGGGAAAGCCAAGGGTGCGGTGGGCATCGATGGACAGTGGGAGAGCCAAGGGTGAAGTGGGCATCGATGGGTGGAGCGGTAAATTTCGGTTTATGGGGCTGTTTGAAGTTTGCACACAGGCCGTGCCTCGTCCCTTGGGGAGAGGTACCTCTCCCTAAGGGTGCGGTGGGTGTCGATGGGCGGAGGGGGAGTCAAGGGCTTGGTGAGGATCGGCCACCTGCGGGCAGAGTTGTAGGTGCTTGTGATATATGCGGTGCAATGTGTCTCCGGGAAAATTCCGATAGTTCGTGGTTTGCTTACTGAATGTGATAGCCTGAATCCGAATTTGCCTTTCGATTGGCGGCATTATCTTCTTGTGATGAAAGTCGGTGGGGGTATGGGATTTGGATTTGATGGGCATACTGGTCATTGATCGGCGGTTGGATCGGCTTCTTGTTGGGGGAATAGTTCCGCAGGGGGGAGCATAGGATGGAACCGGGATTGGATTTACGGAGGAGGTTTTTGAATGAAACGGCAGATTTTGTTTTATTTGTGTTTATGCTGTCTTTGTGCAGGGATCCTTGTGTTTCCCTACCGGGTGGAGAGGGAGCCGGCGGTGAGGGAGGGGACTTCGGAGTCGGGAGAGCCGTCCTTTGATGAGGGGCTGGTGTTAGAGGTGCTCCATGGGGAAAAGGTGGAAAAAATGACTTTATCCTCGTACTTAGTGGGGGTGGTTTCGGCAGAAATGCCCCACAGCTTTCCGATGGAGGCCCTGAAAGCCCAGGCGGTGGCGGCACGTACTTTTACCCTGAAGTGCAGAGCGGGGGGAAAGCACACTGACGGTGATGTGTGCACCGACAGCAGTTGCTGTCAGGCCTGGACGGAGGAGCTTAGTCCCCATGCCGTGGAGGCGGTTCTCAGTACCGATGGGATCGTCCTGACCTATGGGGAGGAGCTGATCGATGCCACATATTTTTCTTGCTCCGGTGGGAGAACGGAGGCGGCTGTGGCTGTGTGGGGCAGTGATGTGCCTTACTTACAGGCAGTGGACAGCCCGGGGGAAGAGGAAGCTCCTCGGTTTCGGGAAACGGTGGAGCTGAGCCCGGAGGCCTTTGCAGCTCGATTACAAAGCCTCCGACCGGAGCTGAGCCTTCGCGGAAGCCCGATAAAGTGGTTCGGAGAGATTCGCTACACGGTGGGTAATGGCATCGACGTGGTGCAGATCGGAGGCGCAGAGTTCAAGGGGACGGAGTTGCGGAAGCTCTTCGGTCTGCGGTCTACCAATATGCGCTTCTGTGTCACGGATGAGGGGATCACCGTCAGCACCCTTGGCTACGGTCATCGGGTAGGCCTGAGTCAATATGGAGCCAAGGCCATGGCGGAGCAGGAGCAGGATTATACCCGCATCCTTTGCCATTACTACCAAAAGGCAGAAATAAAACGCCTCTTCCATCAGGAAGAGGCGTAATATTTGTACAATTAAGCAGCAGTGTACAGCAGGGAGACGAACAGGGTCAGCAGAACGAAGCCGGCTGCGATCCACTTGGTCCAGCGAGCGAACATAGCGTCCCGAGTGTTGCCCTTGTTCTTGCCCATGTAGCTCTCGGAATTGCCTGCCAGTGCGCCCAGACCGTTTTCCTTACCGGACTGGAGAGTGATGATGACAGTCAGTGCAACGGCGGCAAGAACCTGCATGCCCATGAGAATGTACTTCAGAATATCCATAGTAACCTCCTGTGAAACCGCGGTTACGGCCAGCGGCGAGCCGGAATATCACACAGTATATAGAATAATATCATAATAAGGCGATTTTTTCAAGCTTTTTTTTGAAAAAATCGGAATTATTTTGTCACCCAGGTATTGGTGGCGGCGCAGGTCAGGTAGGCATTGATGAAGCCGTCGATCTCGCCGTCCATGACCGCATTGATATTGGTCATTTCATGACCGGTACGGGTGTCCTTGGCCAAGGTGTAGGGCATGAAAACGTAGGAGCGGATCTGGCTACCCCATTCGATCTTCTGCTGAACGCCCTTGATGTCGGAGATCTTCTCCAGATGCTCTCTCTCCTTGATCTCCACCAGCTTGGAACGGAGCATACGCATACAGGCTTCTCTGTTCTGGAACTGGTCACGCTGGGTCTGACAGGCGACCACGATGCCCGTGGGCTTGTGGGTTAGACGGACAGCAGAGGAGGTCTTGTTGATGTGCTGACCGCCTGCACCGGAGGAACGGTAGACCTGCATCTCGATGTCTTCGGGACGGATCTCGACCTCTACATTATCGTCAATTTCCGGAATTACCTCTACGGCGGAGAAGGAGGTGTGTCTGCGGCCTGCGGCATCGAAGGGAGACACACGAACCAAACGGTGGACACCGGCTTCCCCCTTCAGGAAACCGTAGGCATTGGCACCCTCGATCATGATATCTGCGGACTTGAGGCCTGCCTCGTCACCGTCCAGATAGTCCAGGATCTTATAGCTGTAGCCGTGAGCCTCTGCCCAACGGGTGTACATGCGGTAAAGCATATAGCACCAGTCCTGAGCCTCGGTACCGCCTGCACCTGCGTGGAAGGACAGCAGGGCGTTGTTGTTGTCGTATTCCCCGGTGAGCAGGGTTTCCAGACGGGCGGCTTCCATGTCGGATTCCAGCTTGGCATAGCCGGCGATGAGCTCGTCGATCATGGAATCGTCCTTTTCCTCCAGAGCCATTTCGCAAATGGTCATGAGGTCATCCCAGCCTGTGCTCATGGCGGCATATTTGTCCCGCTTGATCTCCAGAACCTTGGTACGCATGACAGCCTTCTGAGAACGGGCGGGGTCATCCCAGAAGCCGGGAGACTCTGCCATAGCATGGAGACGCTCCAGTTCATCCAGAAGGCTCTGGGGCAGGAAAGCGGCCCGCAACTCTTCCAGCTTGGGCTGCAGATCATTGAGTTTTACTTTATATTCTTCAAAACGGATCATAGCATTTACTCCATCACAAAATTTTCCTTATACAGTATACCCGAAAGTATCCGCTGTGTAAAGTATAATTTTCAATTTTTCTGAGAAAAATTCAAAAAATGCCCCTCGGCAACGGAAGAAGCCGAGGGGCATAGGGGAAAATCGGGGAGAATTAGCCGAAGTAGTTATTTGCGGCTTTGTTGTACTCGTAGAGCGCCATAGCAACATCCTGCAGCTGCTTGGTATAAGTGCCGTTCACATTGGCAAGAATGGAGGCACAATAAGACAGGGGGCAGTAAGAGACTTCGGCGGTATCGGTACCGTCAAAGACACTGACAACGAAATCGTCATCTAAGTTCTTTGCGGAAATGTTGGGGATATCCACATAGTACTTACCGCTACGCTGGCTGAGTGCGAGGGCCTCTCCCTTATAGCTGATGGTCAGGGAAGCTGCGGCACTGCTGTCCACATTGAAGAACAGGCGCAGAGTTGTTTCGGACTTCAGAAGGAGAGAGGCTCCTGCGAAGGCTACCAGAGAGGTGCCCTGATTTCTGTTGACCTCAAAACCTTCGATCACAGCACCCGAATAGTCGGGGGCTTCCAAACCGCTGTTGGCGAGGGAAGTGGTGTTGTAGCCAAAGTGGAGCTGAGAGGCGGCGCCGTAGTGGAGCATGGAGGCCAGAAGCGTAGTGAGCTTCTCGGTACTGCCGCTGTTTGCAAGCATGCGGTCGGCATAGGTCTTAACGGAATACAGACTTTCTTCTGTAGCGGAGTTTTCTCCGTAGAAGAACTGGCACTTGATCCGGTCTGCCATTTCCTTTGCAGAGACCTGACAGCTAAAGGTGTAATAACCGGAGGAAAAATCACTTCCCGGGTCACCGAGGTGGATATCCTGTGTTCTTCCGTCCTCGTAGGTGAAGCGCATATAGGCATTGGCATCTGCGGCAACCTCATCGCCCAGATCCATATAGTAGTTAATGCCAATATTTCCCTTGAGGCTTATGGTGCGGGAAATCAGTGCGGCCTCTGTGGGAGTGATCTCTACAATGGGAGTATCATAGGGAAGGAGTTTGCTACCCATGGCGCTGCCTGTGGAATCTGCGGCATATACACCGCCTGCTTTGGTGGTAACGGGAACTGTCACACCGCCGGAGGTATAGACACGGTTAACCGCCAAAGGAATCTCTGCGGAAATACGATAGCCCTTCGGGGCATTCAGAGCTGTGCGTGTAATAGTTTTTGCCATGATGCCCAAATTAAGGGAAGCTTCACGGGCATAGGCTGTGGGAGCGTCGGTCCACTGCAGACTGACGGAGAAACCGCCGGATTCTGCTATGGGGGCTACATGGAGCGTATAGCCATTTCCGGCAATGCTGCTGCTCCGGGTGGTGCTGGAGATGGTATGCTCGCCTATGGGAAGCATTTCTCCATAGCTGCCATTGCCCAGATAGGGCTCTGCAAAAATTCGTACAGGACGAGTGCTGTCTATCTTGAATTCCGGAGCGATTTCCTGATAGAGATAAAGGGCTTCGCCTCCCCAGGGAGTAATGGAGTGAGAGGTACTATCCCACAGTGCTTCGTACTGGGTGGCAATCTTATTTCCTGCGTCAGTGCCGACCAAGAAGTAATCTCCGG
>JAFOZC010000043.1 GCA_017391305.1 Oscillospiraceae bacterium
CTTGCCTCTCCCTCCGGGAGAGGTACCTCCCGAAGGGAGGGGGAGAGGGATGTGCAGACAGTTCGTGCAGGAATGCAGTTTCGTATAAGGAATCGGTGCAGTGGATCTGAGGGTAGCTTGTCGGTAGAATCGGTGCAGTGATCCCTCTCAGGCGCTTCGCGCCAGCTCTCCCGGAGGGAGAGCCAAGGGCTTGGTGGGTATCGGTAGACGGAGCGATAAATTTCGGTTTGTGGGGATGCTTGAAGTTTGCACATAGCCACTTGCCTCTCCCGTTGTGAGGGGGATTTGGTGGTATATTCTTTGGAAAGGAGAACGTTATAAAATGGAGCTTTGGGATTTATATAATGAGAAACGGGAATTGACCGGGCTGGAGCATGTTCGCGGAGTGGAGATCCCACAGGGCTTTTATCATCTTGCGGTACATGTTTGGATCCGCAACAGCAAGGGGGAGTATTTGATCTCCCGAAGAAGCCCGGAGCGGCGCAGCTTCCCCCTGATGTGGGAATGTGTGGGCGGTTCTGTCCTGAAGGGAGAGGACAGCCTCACAGGAGCTCTGCGGGAAACCAAGGAGGAGGTCGGCCTGACCCTGTCCCCGGAGAACGGAAGGCTCATCTCCTCTGTAGTCGGCAGAGTGATCCGAGGTGTGGAATTCCGAGATATTCTGGATATATGGCTCTTTCCCTACGATGGGCCCATTCCTTTGGAAGAGGCTACCACCAAGGAAGTGGTAGAGGCTTTTTGGATGAATAAGGAGCAGATCCGGGCCCTTTTTGATGCCGGAAAATTAGTGCATACTCTGGAGTATTTCTTTTCGTCGGAGGAATTATGACTATGGATGCCTTTACCCACCCTGCCAAGTGGCGGGAAACAGCCGATCCCTTTACATTAGACTACAACTGCTTCCGGCCGGAGGAGATCTTAGGCTATCCCCATGCGGGAAATGATGTGTTTCATATAAAGGGCAAAATCCAGGGAGCCCCTGTGACAGCCTATCTCAAGATCGCCCGACGAAAGGACGCCGCCATTGACAATGAAGTGGCTCTTCTGTCACAGCTCAATGATCCCCTTTTCCCCAAGCTTCTGGATCATGACGGGAGTAAGGGAACTTTTTCCCTTACCGCCGAACTGCCTGGTCTGCGTTTGTCTGTTATTTTGGGAGAAAATGAGGATCTTGCCTCCCTATCCTATATGGAGGAATACGGAGAAGCCCTAAGCCGCATCCATTCCCTCACCCCCTCTGCCCGACCTCAGGCTGACAGGAAATTCTATCACCGTCCCTCGGAGGAGCTTCTGGAGGAGCTGGAGCTGTCCTCCCTATCGGACTTCTTTGCCCAAGAGCCCGTGGGAGGAGAAAGGGTGTTTTGCCACGGGGATCTCCACTATGCCAATGTTCTGTGGAAGGATCATCATATCAGCGCCATTTTGGACTTCGAGCTTGCAGGCTACGGCGATCGGGATTTTGACATTGCCTGGGCCATATTCCTTCGCCCCGGTCAGAGATTCCTGAGAACTGCACAGGAGCAGGAGGCCTTCCTGAAGGGCTATCAAAAGCACAGGGCCTGCAACCCGGAGGCCGTCCGATATTACATGGCCCGGTGCTATGTTTACTTCCTCCATTTCTGCAAAGAGGAGGAAGACTATTGCCGGTACATCCGCAAGTGGCTTGCGGAAAATTGTGGGGATATGGGAGCCGCTCACAGAGCCTGCCCACCCCTTTGAAGCCACAGCCGATTCCTTATGCTTTGCCGATTATTTGGGAGGATGCCATGGAAAACATCGTCGAAACTAATGTGACAGAAGCCATATTGAAGCTGTACGGCTTTTCGGGAAAGGTCACAGAACAGAAATCCTATGTTCATGTGATCGAGGAAGACGGTTGGATGAAGCTGATCTTCCGTGCTACCTTAGCCGACGGACAAAGGCTGATCCTTAAGCTCCTACACGAGGATGAGGACTTGTCTGCCGAAATGGAGAAGGTGGAGAAGCAAAGCATTTTCTCCGAGCAGATGCGAAACAGCGGCATCGGAACACCGAAACGCTATCAGGCAGACGGGAGGTATTGTAACCGATTCCTCTATCACGGTCTGCCATGCCTCATAACCGTAGAGGACTGGTGCGGTGAGGAGATCACGGAGATCAACACAGATATTGCATATCAAATCGGAGAACTGATGGCACGGATGCACTGCCTTTCTTTGGAGCAAAATTGCAGGATCGGACACGGCACCCTGTTCTCAGCCGCTTATTGGAATGATGTGGACTCCTTCCCGGATTTTTGCGAGATCACGAAAAACGGGAATTTGGATCAGGAAACCGTTGCTAAAATCAAAGCCCTCCGAGAGGAAAAGCTGAACCGTCTCCGGGACCTTTGGGACAGCCTGCCCAAAGCCGCCGTACAGGGTGATATTTCCATCAATAACCTTGTTTCCGCAGACGATGGTTTGATCATCTTCGATTATAACAATGCCGGAGACGAAGTGCTGGTATCCGACCTTGTCATGGAAGGTTTGCTGACCGCTTATGAAATGGACCTGCCACCCAATGTATCGGAAACCTATACCGAACAGCTATTCTCTGCTTTCCTGAAGGGGTATTTGTCTGTCAGGCCTCTGAGCGAGGCAGAAGCTTCCGCCGCATGGGACATCTACACCCTGTACCACGGTCTGTGGTTTACCCGAATCGTATATAGGGACTCTGCACTGGATGCCTTGGTAAAGGAGAAAAACTACAAGGCTGCCAATGGCTTGCTGACCAAGATGCTGTCAGATATGGAGGAAGCAGATGACGGAAGATTCAGAGGGCTGGAGGAAACAATGAGAATCAAATTTGAAAACATCATCCTTCGGGATATGATTGAGTCCGATATTGAGGACTATGTGCGTTGGTTCACCACCGAAACCCGGTGGTCAAAGACCGATGCGCCGTGGGAGCCTGTGGAATCAGACGAGGAAACAGAGAGTGCATCTTGGCGAGAATACTATGAATCCGTGAAAGAGCTTCCCGACCATGTTCGCCGTTGGAAATTTGAAATTTGTTGGAACGGCAGACACATCGGCTGGGTAAGTTCCTATCCCATTGACGAGAATTACGAGTGGATCGGCGAGGTAAAGGACGGTCAGACTGTCCATCATGCCATCGGTATTGATATTTGCGAGCCCGATGCTTGGGGGAAAGGTGTTGGATCCAATGCCCTTCGCGCATTTATCCAATACTACTTTGAACACGGTATTGACACAATCTATACGCAAACATGGTCAGGCAATGTCCGTATGCTCCGCTGTGCCGAAAAGCTCGGCTTCAAGGAATGCCACCGCAACATCGGCGCACGAGAGGTTGACGGACAGAAATACGATGGGCTGACCTTTTGCCTTGTTGATCAGACATTACACAAAGGAGGAGACCTATGCCGGAAACAAAGGACCTGATCTTACGGAAAGCGGTTATAGAGGACTGGCCGAATATGCTGCACAATATTTGGAGCCGGCCGGAAAGTGCAAAATACATGTTTTGGGATCTTACCACTACGGAAGAAGCCGCTATCGCTCGTATGGAACGAACCATTGCCTACCAAGCAGCCCATGCTTACCACTGGACCGTTGTGGAAAAGGCCTCCGGTCAGGCCATTGGATGGGCGGGTATGGAAGAAATTTCCCAGGGTGTTTGGGGCGAA
>JAFOZC010000044.1 GCA_017391305.1 Oscillospiraceae bacterium
GCGCTGCCGCGTTGCAAGACTCCAGATCCTGAACGAGGTCATGCTGCCCTGCATCTCCGAGCCCCGCGCTGAGGTTTCCGAGTACGCTCCCAAGATGATCTCCATGAAGATCCCCGTGGAGAAGATCCGTGAGGTCATCGGCTCCGGCGGCAAGACCATCCAGAAGATCTGCGCCGACACCGGTGCCAAGGTAGACATTGATGACGACGGCAATATCTTCATCGCTGCTGTGGATTCCGCCGCAGGCTATGCTGCAAAGAAGATGATCGACGACATCTGCTTCGTTCCCGAGGTTGGCGCTCTGTACTACGGCAAGGTCGTCCGCATCCTGCCCATCGGCGCCTTCGTAGAGATCGCTCCCGGTCACGACGGCATGGTTCACATCTCCAAGCTGGAGAACCGCCGTGTAGAGAAGGTCGAAGATGTCCTGAACATCGGCGACATGACCTGGGTCAAGTTCATGGGCTTCGACGAGAAGGGCCGTGCAAACTTCAGCCGCAAGGACGCTCTCAAGGAGCTTGCCGAGTCCGAGCAGTAATCTCATATCCCTAAATCACAAGGCTGCATTGGATCAAGACCATGATCCAATGCAGCCTTATTGTTATCTGTGTCTATGGGTTTTCTGTGCCACCGGGCTTAAGCCCCCGTCTGTAATGTACGGCCGTTTTCCGTTTGATCAGGAGTTTACGACGGTGTCACTGCCCTCAGGGCTTGCAGACGGTCAGCAGATCCTCAATGGAATATCCACAGCCGTATTCTCCATCAAAAGAGGCAAGCAAATCACGGGAATCGCCCCAGTTCCAATAGTCCTCGATGGACTTCTCTTCTCCATTGATCTTAGAGGAGCATAGTTCTTCTATGATCTGCTCATATAGTCCGCACACGCACAGAGTGTAGTAGCGTTCAGCATACACTTCTGTTGCAAGATCCATTCCCTTTTCGGAGGGGAGGTAGAGCTTCCACAGGTCAGTTTCATACGCTATTTTTCCGTAAACATCATTGTCCACCATATCGAAGGTTCGAGCATGAGTATACAGATACTGCTGTCCTTCTATTTCCGCAAGACCAAGTTCACACCGACCATCTACTACGATTACATGATCCTCCAACATGGGGACAGCCTTCCCATCCTCTATGGTATATACCGCACAATGCTCCCCATCGGAGGAATAGGTCAGGATCAATTCCTCTGTACCGTTCCCATCCAGGTCATAGAGCAGGCCTCTTCCCCGGATCGGCTCGGCGCTTTCTGCTCCCTGCGCCTGCTGAAGGACGCTGTAGTAAGGCCCATAGGGATTGACCACGGGATCCTTTCCTCGCCACAGGAAGGTCACGGTCTGGGCTCTGGTACACAGATCAAAGGGAGCAAATTGATCCTTGCTCACGCCGGCGGTGATCCCCTGCTCCACAGCCCAGAGAACTGCGCGGGAATAATATGTATGATCACTAACATCCACAAAGGGGTTCTGCACATTGGAGGTCTGAGGTCTGCCTTCTGCTCTCCACAGGAAGGTCACGATTTGAGCTCGGGTGCATCCTCCATCGGGTACGAAGAGATCCTTGGTCATGCCGGCGGCGATCCCCTGCTCTGCCGCCCACAGAACCGCCTTATAGAAATAGCTCTTGGGGGAAATATCCTTGAAGGGAGTCTCTGTACCGGTGGGTTCGGGACAGCCCTTGGCTCTCCACAGGAAGGTCACTACCTGAGCACGGGTGCAGGTAAGCTCCGGTCGGAAAAGGTCCTTCCCCATACCGGCGGCGATCCCTTCTTCCAAGGCCCATTGTACAGGCTCATAGAAATAATTTGATTTCTTTACGTCCTTCGCCCAATAGCCGGACCAGGTCTTGGTATTATACCCTTCCCAAAGAGGCTTCGTCCATCCCTCCTGTCCCTCGATATAATAGAGAGTAATACCGTCAGGGATATATGCGTACTCCGATCCAGGCGCAGGGCCTCTGAAGTAGACCGCCTTTAAAGCTTCACACTGACCAAGGCCCAGTTCATCAAGCTCTGTCACGCAGGAGGGGACGATCACAAAGGATAAGCTCTTACAACCGGATAGGATAGACCAGCCTAACTCCTTGACACTGTCAGGAATGCAAAGAGATTGGAGGGCTTCGCAATCGGCAAAAGCACTGTTGCCGATCCTCTCCAAGCCGTAGGGAAGTACAAGGTTCTTCAAGGAAATACAGGAATAAAATGCGTCGTCTTCCACTTCTTTCAAGGTCTGGGGAAGCTCGATGTTTTTAAGAGAGGAGCAGTCCGAGAAGGCACCGAACCCTATGACAGTAAGCTGTTCGGGAAGAGAGATCCTCTCCAATGCGGTGCATCCGCTAAAGGTATCGCAGGGAATGACCCTCAGTGTATCGGGAAGCTCCACGGTCTTTAGGGAAACACAATCCTCAAAGACACTATCCTCTAACTCTATCAGCCCCCCTTCTTTCAATGTCTGAGGAAATTCAATACTTTTCAGAGAGGAGCAGCCGGAGAAGGCCTCGTATCCTATAACAGTAAGCTGTTCGGGAAGAGAGATCCTCTCCAATGCGGTGCATCCGCTAAAGGTCCTGTAATGAATAACCGTCACTGTGTCGGGAAGCTCCACGGTCTTTAGAGAAATACAATTCTCAAAGACACCGCTCCATAACTCTGTCAGCCCCTTCGGGAGGGATATATCGGTGAGAGCGCTACAGTTGGCAAAGGCCGAATCCTCGATATGCCTTACCGAGTTGGGAATTGTCAGGTTTTTCAGAGAATGGCAACCACTGAAGGCACCGAAACAAATATTCGTTACACCCTTCGGAATCTCCACCGCAGTAAGATCCACACATCCTTGGAAGGCATCATATCCGATGGTCTCCACACCTTTGGGGATCACAAATCTACCGCTGAAGCCCCTGAGGCATCGAAGGAGGGTAGTCATGTCCTTGCTATACAGAGCGCCTTGGCTGTCGCAGGCCAAATAGGGACTGTTCTTAGATACCGTGATCCGTTCCAAGCTGTCGCAACCTTCAAATTCGAGATCAGCCATCTCCGCCTTGGCAAGATCAAGAGTCTTTAAATTGCTGCAGTAAGAAAATACCGCCGTCTCTACAAATTCCACACTGTCCGGCAAGCTGACGTGGGTCAGAGCAGTACAGTAGGTAATTGCATCCCTCTCCAGCCTTGTAACACTGTTGGGGATCTGAATTTCCGTCATTTTCTCACAGGAATTCATAGCATACTCAGCCAGAGTCGTAACACCGTAAGGAATCACAAGCTTTCCGGTAAAACCGGCGGGGCAAAGAAGGAGCTTCTTCCTATCCTTGGTATAGAGAACTCCCTGATCGTCAGAAGCAAAATAGGGATTCTTCTCATCTACCAAGATTTCCGTTAGTTCGGAACAGTCACCAAAGCACTGATATGCCACAGTTTCCACCCCCGCCGGAAGGGTGACAGAGGTCAGCTTAAAACAATAAGCAAAGGCATGGTCTCCGATCTTCTTCAATGTAGAAGGGAAGGTCACCTTCGTCAAATTGGGACAATCGGCAAAGCCATCACTGCCGATTTCTTCCACACCTTCCGAAATTCGGATCTCGGTAATGGCTTCCCTCCACTCATGCCAGGGAGAATAATATCCGAGCCAATGACTACATTCGGGAACATCTTCGTGTACATACAGAATACCGGTATCCATACCCAAGGACCACCAGGTATCGCCGGGATCGGTCTCCTCTGCAAATGCAGAGACCGAGAATAGGGCCAGGATCAAGCTGATAAGCAGAATGGGGAAAGTGTGTCGCAGGAATTTTTTAACCATTGCTTTCATAATTCATGTTCCTTTCTGATTCGTGTGGTGAAATATTTACACAGACCCCTCTCTGCCTCCCGATGGCTCATTCCGAGGCAGAAAGCACGCCTGTATATTGATGATGTGTAACATGATTTTATTTCCCAAATTATCCAAATCTCATAAACTTTATCTATAAATTCCATCAATAATTCACATATGTTCCAATTCCGTTCTGAGTATAACACATATCAGAACAAAAAGCAAGAGAAAAAATCCTTGTTATCCAAAAAATTCTCTCCGTAGACCGAGGGCATCCTTCCCCACCTCAGGACAAGGGACGGTTTGAGGGCTAATCTCCTTAACAAATCAGAACCACCACTGAAGTGGTGGTTTGCACAGACCCTAGAAGGGTCATTACAGGCTTAACCCCTAAAGGGGCATTGAAAGTTTGGCACCGCATTACACTCACAGGCCGCCGCTAAAGCGGCCTGTTTTTATGCCTTA
>JAFOZC010000045.1 GCA_017391305.1 Oscillospiraceae bacterium
AAGGGGGCTTTCTGGCAGTGGACTATGATCTCATCGTAGAAGACAGCCACATGGGTCAAGTCTCCTACCGCATCCAAGTCACCCCTGCGGAGTGAGCCCCATGCCCCAACGGGCAAGGGAGGAACTATATTTTCTGTAAGCACAAGCCTCCCTGTAGCGCCGGACAGTACTCGGCGCTACAGGGAGGCTTTCTGATATGGGAAATCGGATAGGGTATTGCATTTTGGCTTTGATGGAAGTATAATGAAATTATCACACTTTAAAAAGATGAATCACAGGTCTTTCAGGGGACGGTGGTTCGAGGAATGAAAGGAGTTTCCAATATGACCAAGCGAATTCTTGGGGTGCTTCTGGTGCTGGCAATGCTCTGTGGCCTTGCGCCTGCAGTCCTTGCCGCCCCTAGTCCTATATCTACGGTCAACGTCACCGCTGACCTTGCCTATGATCTCAAGGGGCTAAAGTACAACACAGTTATTCAGAATTTCTACATTGACACAGATTATATCTATGTCACCCAGAATGCCGGTTCCGGCACCTTCTACCTTTCCCGTCTGAAAATCAGCGGCAAGACCGCTACTTACGTTGACCACATGACTCTGACCAATTGCGGTAACGGCGAGTCTCTGGCAGGGTACCATTATAATGGGAAACTGTACTTCTTCATTGGTGCAAAGGGTCTGGAGGCTACCAACTACGGTTCCACCCAGATCGCCCGTATCCGGTATGAAGCCGGGAAATCCTATACCTACACCGCCCTGAATCGATTCATCCATCTGTCCAGCAGTACCGCTAATGGAACCAGCGTAGGCTCTGCCAATCGTGTAGCTGTTGCGGCAAATGATCTGTTTACCATCTTCCGCATCCAGACCACAGACGATTCCCTTACCTATTCCTGTTACTATACAAAGAATCTGAATCAGGCCTTAGATGCTGCTCAATCCGTAGGCATGGAGACTGCAACGGTCTTAGGTGGATTCCGCTATTCCTTCACCCAAGCAAAGGCAGACCGTGTGATTCCCAATAACTCCTTCCAGGGTCTGGAGCTTGCCAACTCCGACATGATCTTAGTCTCCGGCGGCAACTCCGGGGAAACTCCCGCCATTGCCCGAATGAGCGCCGGCGGCACCTATCAGTATCTGGCGAATATTACCAATATCGGCACAGCCTCTACCGGTCCCATCAGTGTCAAGGGAGACCGGGTGTACATTGCTTATGTCCCCTCCGGTGACTATGCCAACAGCCAGAAGCTATACTCCTTTGTAGGCACTAAAATAGGGGTTCCTGCTGTTACCTATCCTTCAGCTACCCTGAACTACACCCTGACAGGGCTGAAGTTTACCTCAGTTATTCAGAATTTCTATATTGATTCCGACTATCTCTACGTCACGCAGAGCAACACAACCGGAACCCAGTATCTTTCCCGTCTGAAAATCAGCGGAACCACCGCAAGCTATGTGGACCACATGACCCTGACAGAGTGTGGCAACGGCGAATCTCTGGCAGTCTACCGCTATAACGGAAAGCTGTACTTCTTTGTAGGCGCAAAGGGTCTGGAAGCTACGAGCTACCATTCCACCCAGATCGCCCGTGTACAATACGAGCCGGGTAAGACCTATGCTTATACGGATCTGAACCGCTTCTGCCATCTTTCCAACAGCACCGCCGCCGGTACAAACTTAGGCTCCGCGGCTCGTGTTGCCGTTGGTGCCAATGATCATTACACCGTATTTCGTATTGAACTGGATGACGGAACCACCTGTTATACCTGCTATGATACTAAGGCTCTGAATAAGGCTCTGGACAGTGGCACTCTCATTGCTATGGAAGGCACAAGTGTCCGCAGTGGCTTTATCTATCATTTCAAGCAGAAGAAGTCGATCCGTGTGATCCCCAACAACTCCTTCCAAGGGGTAGAGCTTGCAGGCATCAACAATCTTCTCCTTTCCGGCGGTAATTCCGGGGAGACTCCTGCTGTTGCAAAGATGAATAAGAACGGCACCTATGAGCGTTTGGCATATATTACCAACATTGGAACCTCTGCCACAGGCCCCATTGCATATCTCAATGACCGTCTGTACATCGTATGCACCGGCAACAACAAGATCTATTCCATCGGTGGGGATCAGCTGGGTATTGCCGCAAGTGCCGCCCCTGCCTACAGTGCCAATGCCGCCGATGTATTGAAAGCCGCTTCCTACATGAAAGCCAATCTGGATGCCAAGGTTCTCCCTGCCAATGTAACCATTGGAGAAAAGTCCTGCACCGACGAGCAATTCTTAGAGCTGGCTTGCAGACTGCTTCTGAACATCGCCAACGGCACTCCCAACGAAGCTCTGCCCTATACCGACGTGGCAGCTGCCTCTTCCCCCTCCGGCACTGCAGTAGGCACCGTAGCCAAGGAAGACTATATTGCCATGGCCCGTAACATCCTTGCCAATATCGACAGCTTCCGTCGGGCTCCCAACTACACCACCAGCGCCACCATCGGCAAGATGCAGCATAGCTACTGTGTATATATGTATGCTTTCATTCTGGACTACTATGTGCGCTACGGCATGCTTCCCGAGGCTTACGCTTCCGTCACATGGGCAGGAACCACAGCAGCACCCATAGCACCCGCAATCCCCGGTGTCTCCGCCTTGGATCTGGCATCTGCAAGTACTATTCATCTGCTTCCCAGCGTTTATCCTGATCCCGAAACCAACGATTATCAGCAAAACATGTCTATTGTACTGCGCACAATAGAAGGAAAGACCATTGTCATCGACGGTGGTCGTAAGAGCTATGACAGCGATTACCTCTTCAAGTATCTCCAGAGGGTTACGGGAGATTCTACACCCCATGTAGATGCATGGTTCATGACCCATGCCCACTCTGACCATCATGGTGCGCTCATCGGCATTGCAAACAAGTATGCTTCCTCCATCACTGTAGATGCCTTCTACCACCGCTTCCCCACAGAGGCACAGGTGAATAAGTATTTTGCCGATGTTGACCCCGCCGCTACCAACACCAACATCCAATCCGTTCTTGCCGCAGTGGGAAAACTGAAGAATGCCAAGGGCGGGGCTGTACAGCAGGTTACCCTTAATACCATCCACAGCGGGAAATGCAATTCCACCTTTGATTTTGACGATGTGCATATTGACATCCTTCTTACCATTGATGACATTTTCTGGGCAGTGGATAATATTTCTACCAAGTACACCGCAACTTGGGAAACCCACAACGCTAACCACCAGAATCAGGCTCCCAAGCAGCTGGTATCCGAGAACTTTAATAACTCCAGCACCGTATTCCGTATCACCGTAGGCGGAAAGACCATCATGATCACAGGTGACGCTTCCACCGTCAGCACCATTATGCTGG
Organism: Oscillospiraceae bacterium; assembly: GCA_017391305.1. GTDB lineage: Bacteria > Bacillota > Clostridia > Oscillospirales > Oscillospiraceae > JAZOXB01. Next base: position 3,370 of record JAFOZC010000045.1, read on the forward strand.
AACGCTATCACAAAGCACACGCCTCTGACAGTAGCAAGTATTATTCTCTCAAGACAGATATGGTACAAATCGCACACCACGGCTCCAGAAGAGGTCTGTCTCAGGCGATCTATCAGACCATTGATCCCGAAGCCGTTCTATGGCCTGCCCCCTTGGCGAATATGCTCAATGATAGCATATCCTTGTACCCGAGAAACTGGATCGCGGCCCTTGGTGCTACGCCCTATTTCTCCTATCAGGGCCCCCAGGTACTGACCTTTGCGCCAAAGAGAAGTGCCGCTGCAACCACCATTTCCGAGGAACTGAAGCCTCTGGTATTTGACCCGGAATACTATGCAGAGAAATACCCCGAACTGAAGGCCGCCTACGGCACAGACGAGGCACAGCTTTACAAGCACTTTGTCAACTACGGTCTGGAAGAAGGCCGTTGCGCAAGCCCCTATTTCGATGTCCGCTTCTACATGAACAACAACGGCGAACAGCTCCGGGAGCATTGCCACGGAGATTACAATGTAGCCTTTGCCCATTTTGTTAAGTATGTTTCCGATGCCAACGAGCGTAAGAACAATCCCAAGATGCTTTCTCCCACCTTCGACTGTGCATATTACGGCAGTGCCTATGCAGATACCAAGGCACTGACCACAGAGCTTGCCCTTCTGCAACACTTCGTGACCGTAGGGGAGGCAGAGGGCAGAGCTGCTTCTCAGGGCTTCATGGACGAAAAGGGCATTACCTACCACAGGAAGGGGACAAAGACCATTGTTTCTCAGGCAAGCTGTGCCGCCGCAGGTACGGTGAAGTATAGCTGCTCCGATTGCGGCTACAGCTTCACGGCACAGCTCCCCACCACAGAGCACAGCCCCGTCACCGATGGGGCGGTAGCTCCCACCTGTACCGCCGCAGGTCTCACGGAAGGCAGTCACTGCGCCCTTTGTGACCGGGTGCTCCTTCCTCAGGAGTCCATCCCTGCAACGGGTCACAGGGAAGTTATCGATGCCGCCGTCCCCGCCACCTGCAAGGAAAGCGGTCTGACCGAAGGCAAGCACTGCGAGGTCTGCTCCGAGGTTCTCGTTGCACAGCAGACCGTAGCCCCGACGGAAGCCCACACAGACACAGATCCCGTGGACAATCGCTGTGACGTCTGCGGCACAAGGCTCCAAGCCGCCGTACTCCGCTTCCGTACCATCAGCCTCAAGGGAAACATTGCCATTAACTACTACATGGATCTGTCCGATGAAGTTGCCGCCGACGAGAATGCCTATATGCTCTTCACTATGGAAGACGGCGAGGAGATCAGAGTTCCTGCCACACAGTCAGAGCGCACCCTCTATCAGAATGCTTACTACTACGTTTTCACCTGTGCCGTCTCTGCCAAGGAAATGGCGGACACCGTTCTGTGCCAATTCTTCTATGAGGGCGGTCAAACAGAGGTCTACTCCTACTCTGTCAAGACCTATGCAGACCGCATCCTGGCAAGCAGCTCTTCTGCAAAGCTTCGGGATCTGATCTACGCTATGCTGAACTACGGTGCGGCTTCCCAGATCCACTTTGAGTACCACACGGATCGTCTGGCCAATGCAGGACTGACTGTGCCGGATTATACCCAAGTCACCATTGACGGTTTCCCTGTCAATACCAAGCAGGGGACAAGCCTTGCCACCTATGCAGGTGCATCCCTGCTTTTGACCTCCGAGACCACTTTGCGTATTTTCTTCACCGTAGACAGCAGTGTTGCAGAGAAATTCACCGTCACCTACAAGGGCAAGCTTCTCCCCTTGGGTCTCCGCTCCGGGAAATATTACGCAGACATCCCGGATATCTCAGCCAAGAATCTGGACGATTATTTCACCCTGGTGATCCATGACGGAACAGAAAGTGCCGAGGTCAGCTATGCCCCTCTGTCCTACTGCGCCTCCATCATCGAAAATGCCAAGGGCATCCACGACAGAGAGCTTCAGGATGTTGCCGCCGCTATGTACCTCTACAACCAAGCCGCTAACGCATACTTCCCCCAATAGACCGGATCGCCTTGTCTCACTATCATTTATCACAAAGGAGCTGTTATTATGAAATGTATCAAGAGATTTCTCCCCCTGTTGCTGATCTTGGCCATGTTGCTTCCTGTGGTTGCCACTGTCGGTGCATGCCCCGCCTGCCCGGGATGGGTGGGAGACCATTGGCCCCTTCCTATTACTCTCTACTTCCGGCAACCCTACGCTACAGTAGAATACGATGTACTGGAGGGCCAGAGAGTTCTCTTTCCCAATGTCAAGGAGGAGTTTATCGGCTATGACTTTATCGGCTGGTACCCCTCTCCCATGAAAATGGAATTTGAATACTCCAGATGGAGTCTTTGCGAGGCCGATGATTATCATCAGGTGCAATGCACAGATGCATACTTCTATGCCCTGTTTGGGAAGATATCAGAGGATGGCTACGATTATTACACAACTGAAATTGATTTCGTCCCCCCTTCTCCATAGGTCACACCCTGAGTCTGGAAAACGGCATCTCTGCAAACTTTCTGATTAAAAAAGAAGACCTGGCACAATATGACGATGTCATTGTTACCGCAACCATGCCCGACTCTTCCGAAAAGAAAACCAATCAAGTCAAGTCTGTGGGCTGTACCCGTTCCGACTGCGGTGAGTATCAACGCTACACCGTCAAGGCTGTGGATGCTACCAAGATGAATGATGAGATCACCTTCAAAATGAAGCTCGTTCAAGACGGCAAGGTCGCATATGTAGAGGAGAGCTACAGCATTGCCGACTATGTCTACTCACAACTGAACAAAGCAAATGCAAGCGATTCTCTCAAAGCTCTTTGTGCCAACCTTCTGCAATACGGCGGCTGGGCGCAACGATACAAGGGCTACCGTACCGATGCCTGTGCAGACAGTCTTTTGACCGAGGCACAGCGAGGATATTTGACGGATCTGAATTCTGTTGAATTTGAAACCGTCAATGAGACGATGAACGATCTCCAAGAACCCTCCGTCCTGTGGGTCGGAAAGACCTTGGATCTGCAATCCAATGTTACCCTGAAGACCTATATCGACTGCACCCACTATACCGGCGCTCCCGAGGATTTGCAGCTGAAGGTTCGATACACCGATTCCCACGGTAATGAGCAAATTGCCTACGGGGATATGTGTACCCCTTATGACGGGGAAAAACAACAGTTCACCCTTTCCTTTGCCGGACTTCCCGCAACAGATCTCCGAACCTCCTTGGAGCTTTGTGTCGTGGATCCTGCAGGGACGCAGGTATCTGCTACGATGCGTTACAGCATCGGATCCTACGGCAATGGAAAGACCAATACCCTGCTTTCTCTCTGCCAAGCCCTCATGGCATACTCCGATTCCGCTGTCGCATTTAAAAATAGCTGAATCCCATAGGGATCTTCTGTAGTGAGACCCACCGCTCACCGGTAGGAACACGATGTAACCCCCCTCTTCCGTGCTTTGACACAGGGAAGAGGGGGGTGTTGCAATTTATCTGTATATGGGATCAGATGCCTGCCAGCTTCAGAACCTCGGGAACCTTGGACTCCCAGCCCAGAGCCATGATGTGGACACCCTGGCAGTAGGGACGGCATTCCTTGATGATCTTGGCGGCGATCTCAACACCGGTGATACCGGCCTTGGCACGTTCCTTGTCGGCGGCCAGAGCATCGATCATTTCCTGAGGAACATGGACACCGGCGACGTTCTTGTTCATGAACTTGGCCATGCCTGCGGACTTGGGGATGATGACACCAAGCTGTACGGGCTTGCCAAACTGCTTTGCCTTCTCCATGAAGCGGATGAAACGCTCGGAATCGAAAACAGCCTGGGTCTGGAAGTACTCTGCACCGGCCATGACCTTACGCTCCATCTTGGCAAGCTGTGCATCCACGCTGTCGGAGCAGGGGGAGACAACAGCGCCCTTGGCAAACTTGGGGGGCTCGCCAACCAGAGGCTGTCCACCCAGATCCACGCCCTTCTCTAACTGGCAAGCAGTGTGGAGCAGGGATACGGAGTCCAGATCGAATACGGGCTTTGCACCGGGATGGTCACCCATCTTGGTGTGGTCGCCGGTGAGGCAGAGGATGTTCTCGATGCCCAGCATGGCGGCACCCAGAAGCTCAGACTGGAGGGCGATGCGGTTGCGATCACGGCAGGTGAGCTGAAGGATGGGGGTCAGACCTGCGTTCTTCAGGGCGATACAGGCAGGGAGACTGCCCATACGCATGACGGAGGACTGGTTGTCGGTGACATTGACAGCGGTGATGCCGGAGAGATACTCCTTGGCCTCTTCTACCAGATGGTCAACATGGATACCCTTAGGAGGGCCAACCTCTGCGGTGACAACAAACTCACCGTTTGCAAACAATTCGGTAATTCTCATTGCGATATTCTCCTCTCAATTATTTGGATACGGCGTCGTCCGTTGCGTAGTTCCGCAGCTGAACGGCACATTTCATAACATCTAATTTGCCAAGCTGTTCCAGCTTCCGATAGATCCGCTCCCAACCGCAATCCATGTTGGGGTCTACCTCGCACTTGCCGTCCTTGGCACCGCCGCACTGGCCGTTAATGAGGCTCTTGGAGCAGGCGGTAATGGGGCAGATGCCGCCGGTGAGGTTCAGGTAGCACTGACCGCACTGCTTGCAATCATGTTCCAAGGGAGTCACACCCTGGAAGCCGGGGAGGCGGTAGGTGTCACAGCCGGGGATCACACGCTTGGTGGGATACAGGGCGGCAACGGTCTGCACGCCTACACCGCAGGACAGGACCAGGATGGTCTCAGCGGCCTCAAGCTGTGCTTCGAAATGGCTGAGCCGCTGCTTGAGGAGATCCTCGTTGCAGATATAGTCGGTGGTCAGATCACCCATGGCGATGCCTTCGGTGGTCAGCTCTTTGACCAGCTCCTCTGCTTCCTTCTCCGGGAAGCGGAGCTCCTTACAGCCGTGGCACAGGAGCAGGAAGGTCTTACCCTTCAGCTGGGTCTTCAGCAAT
>JAFOZC010000046.1 GCA_017391305.1 Oscillospiraceae bacterium
AGGCACGGATCACCCGTTTTTGGTTAGAGGGGTGGATCCTTTCCGCAGATTCCGGATCTACGGCACGAAGCCTGTCCATAAGAACCTCGATCCCCTGCTCTTGGGCGATACGGGTGAGCTCTTGGCGGACACCGCTTTCCGGCAGGGGGGCGAATTCCAGCCCCTTCATCAGGGAATCGATATACAAGCCTGTGCCTCCTACCAGGATCACGGTTTTCCCTTGGGAAAGAAGCTCCTGCAGGAGCTTGTCTGCCTCTTCCACAAAGCGGCTGACGGAATAATCCTCCCGGGGATCGGCAATATCCAGCATGTGGTGGACGATGCCCTGACGCTCCTCCATAGTGGGCTTGGCTGTGCCGATGTCCATGCCACGGTAGATCTGCATAGAGTCAAAGGAGATGATCTCTCCACCCAGCTCCTTGGCAAGCTCCACGGATAGACGGGTTTTTCCCGAGGCAGTAGGGCCAACAATGGCGATCAGCTTATGTTTCATCGTTTAAACTGCCTTTCCAAGTGGGATGCGCTCATGGTGATGCAAATGGGTCTGCCGTGGGGACAATGCTTCAGATCCTCACGGCTGAGAACCTCCTTCACCAGAAGGCTCAGCTCTTGCTCATCACTGTAGCGCCCGCCCTTGATGGCGGCCTTACAGGCGATGGTGTGGAGCATTTCATCCCTCAGAGCAGAGGGATCCGGTCGCTTCCCCACAGACAGATCTCCTGCCAGAGCATTCAAGGTGGCCTCTGCCTCCTCCGGGGAAATGTCCGCAGGGATCCGATTGACGGCAATGGTGCCGTCACCGAAATCCGACAGACCGAAGCCCAGCTCCTGCAGTAGCTCTCCGTTTTCCAGAAGGAGAGCTCCCTCCTCCCGGTCCGGGGTCATGAGCAGAGGGGTCAGGAGAAGCTGAGACATGACAGGCTCCGGATTTGCACGGAGCTTTTCAAACAAGATCCGCTCATGGGCGGCATGCTTGTCAATAAACAGGAGGCTTTGCCCCTGTTCTACAATGATATAGGTGTTGAGAACCTGCCCCACAATACGGTAGCTCTCCTCTTCCTCCCGAAGCTGAAGCTGTTCCTCCTCAGGGGGAAGGAGGGCTTCCTCCCTCACAGGCAGAGGGGCTTCCTCCGTCACAGGTAGGGGAGCTTCCTCTCTTGGCGCATCTACAGGTGGGGGAGCTTCCTCCCTGGACTTGGGAGGACTTGAGATCGTATCCCGATTTCCCTCGGGGGCTTTTGCTTCCCTCTTTTCGGATACGGGGACGGGGTCGGGGGCAAGGATGGAGAGGGCGGCAAGGGGATCTGCCTCCTCTTCCTCCGACAGGGGGATTTGGGGCTTGTATTTTACGGGAGGGATCTCCTTTTTCGGGGAGAAAAGCTGAGATCCTACGGCTTTGGAGGGGGTAACCGGGGGAGTACGGCTCAGAATGCCGGAAGACTTGCGGTACTCTTCTGCGGTCATAGTGCGGTAGAAGCTGCCGGGATTGTTCTGCTGTACCTGCAAGGTGGCAGAGGGCTTCTCCGAGGTAGCGGCGGCTTCTGCCTTGGGCAGCCGCAGCTCCGGTCGGTCGGAGCTTTTGTCCAGAGCCCCTTCCACTCCGTAACGGACGGTGTCAAAGACATCTCGTTCGTTGAGGAATTTGACCTCCACCTTGGCAGGGTGGACGTTCACATCGACCAAATGCTCCGGCATGCGGAGATGGAGAACACAGTAAGGGAAGCGGCCTACCATCATCCGATTGCGGTAGGCTTCCTCTAAAGCCACAGTCATGCTCTTGGAGCGAACCAGACGGCCGTTGACAAAGAAAATTTGAATACTGCGGTTTCCACGGGTAGCACTGGCCTTGGACACAAAGCCGGACAGACTGTATTTGTTCCAGTGGCTTTCCACAGAAACCATGTCCGAGGCGGTCTGCTTGCCTAAAATGGCATAAATGGCGCTGTACAGAGAGCCGTCTCCGGAGGTTTGCAGCTGTACCTGTCCGTCACGGATCAGGCGGAAGCCGATCTCCGGGTGGGCCAAAGCCAGCTTCTGCATACTGCTCAGAAGGGCAGAGGCCTCTGCGCTGTCGCTTTTCATGAATTTCATACGGGCAGGGGTATTGAAGAACAGATCACGGACGATCATGGTGGTGCCGGTGGGACAGCCTGCCTCACTGCGCTCCGTGACCTTTCCTGCCTCTAAGTGGAGGCTGACACCCAAAGGGGCTTCGGCGGTCTTGGTCATCACATCCATACGGCACACGGAGCTGATGGCGGCAAGGGCCTCTCCGCGGAAGCCTAAGGTGCCGATGGCCTCCAGATCCTGAGCCGTTCTCAGCTTGCTGGTGGCATGGCGGAGGAAGGCAGTTTCCAGATCCTCGGAAGGAATGCCGCAGCCGTTGTCTGTGACACGGAGATAGGTCATACCTCCGTTGCGGATCTCCACGGTGATCTGGGTAGCACCGGCATCGATGGAATTCTCCACCAGCTCCTTGGCACAGCTTGCGGGCCGTTCCACCACCTCACCTGCGGCGATCAGATCCGCCAAATGGGGGGATAATTGTTGAATTTTTGCCATAGAACACCTCACAAAGCCATAGAGGCCACCAGATTCATCAATCCGTGAACCACAATAGGGACCCAAATACTGCCGTAATACTGGTAGCACCAGCACAGGGCAAGACCGGCAGGCAGATACTGGGCAAAGGAGAACAGCGCAGAGAGGAGAGAGATCTCTCCTATGTAGCTATAAACATGTATGAAGGAAAAGGCACACATAGTGACCACGTAGGCAAGGAAGGGGCGCTTCTTGCACAGAGGGCCGAAAATCGAGGCTCGGAACAGGATCTCCTCAATAACGGGAGCCAATACCGACACCATGAAGAGCATGGGCAATCGTTTGACCTGCATCATACTTTCCACAGTATTCTGATTCATATTCTCCGGGGCTTCCGGCAGGAAGAATTGGATCAGGGCAAGAAAATAGGAAAGAAGGCTGTTAATGCCGTAGGATGCAAGGAAGGCCCAGAAGCAGGAAATCAGAAAGACCTTCCCCGGCATCAGGGAACGGAACAGAAAGTTCTTAAAGCACAGCAGGATCAGGATGAAACAGATCCCATCTACGGCTATGTTGTACAGGAAGAGATCTTCCATACTTTCCATGCTCTGAAATCGGGGCAGGACTGCCAACAGGTAGGGGCTGAGCAGGAAGGCCAGCCAGCACAGCAGGATCGCAGGAAGCTCTTTCTTGGTAGGGGTGATCAGGTTTCTGTTACTAAAGGGACCCATAGAGGACAATTCTCCTTTCTTGGGGAATGATAACGGAGGCTCAGAGCATTTTTTTCAGCTCATAAAGAACATTGATGGCTTCAATGGGGGTCAAGGTCTCCACGCTGATGCCTTCCAGACGCTTGCGGATGGCATCCTCTGTCAGAGCGCCGATAGAGAGCTGTTCCTCTGCAAGGGGAGCAGGGGCGGCCTGACGGGGGGCGCCGGTTTCCAGCTCCTTCAGGATCTCACGGGCGCGGCTGATCACACGGTCCGGCAGACCTGCCAGCTTGGCAACCTCCACACCGTAGGAACGGTCGGCGGCACCGGGAACGATCTTCCGCAGGAAGACGATCTCTCCTGCCCGTTTTTTCACCACAATATTATAGTTCTTCACGCCGGGGAGCTTGGACTCAATGTCCGACAGCTCATGATAATGGGTGGCAAAGAGGGTCTTTGCCCCTAACTTCTTCCGATCGGCGGCATATTCCAGCACACCTCGGGCAATGGCCATACCGTCAAAGGTGGAGGTGCCTCTGCCGATCTCGTCCAAGATCAGGAGACTGCGATCTGTGGCATGGTTCAGGATGTTGGCAACCTCGCTCATTTCCACCATGAAGGTGGAGCGGCCTCCTGCCAGATCGTCGGAGGCACCGATACGGGTGAAGATCCTGTCTACCACACCGATGTGGGCAGAGCTTGCAGGGACGAAGGAGCCCATCTGTGCCATAAGGGTGATGAGGGCCACCTGTCGCATATAGGTGGACTTACCTGCCATATTCGGGCCGGTAATGATGGCACAGCGGTTGCCCTCTGTGTCTAAAAGGGTGTCGTTGGGAACGAAAAGGCTGTCCTTCAGCATCTGCTCCACAACAGGATGCCGTCCGTCCTTGATGGCCACGGTGCCGGACAGGTCTACCTCCGGGCGGCGGTAGTTGTTCTTTACTGCCAGCTCTGCGAAATTGGACAGCACGTCCAGACAGGCAATGGCTCTGGCACAGCGCTGGATCCGATGGGCTTGGGAGGCAATGTGCTGTCGCAGGGCGGTGAACAGCTCATATTCCAGAGTGACGATCCGATCCTTGGCAGTGAGAATGGTGGCTTCCAGCTCCTTGAGCTCCGGGGTAATATAACGCTCTCCGTTGGTGAGAGTCTGTTTGCGGATATAGGTATCGGGTACCATGGACACCTGTCCCTTGGCAACCTCGATGTAGTAGCCGAAGACACGGTTATAACCGACCTTCAGGTTCTTAATGCCGGTTTTTTCTTTTTCGGAGGCTTCGATTTGCGCAAGCGTCCCCTTGCCTCCGCTGAGAATGTCACGCAGTCGGTCCAGCTCCTCATTACAGCCCGGCTGAATGATACCGCCGTCCCGAACGGTTATGGGGGCATCCTCCCGAATGCTTTCGGAAATAGCAAGTCGGAGGTCTTCCAGA
>JAFOZC010000047.1 GCA_017391305.1 Oscillospiraceae bacterium
GCTCTCCCGGAGGGAGAGCCAAGAGCTTGGCGGGCATCGATGGACGGAGGGAGAGCCAAGGGCTTGGTGGGCATCGATGGCCGTAGGGAGAGCCAAGGGTGCGGTGGGCATCGAGGGAGGGGGCGGCAAATTCCGCTTTATTGTTCACTATTCATTCGAATTCCAAATCGCCCAACAGAGGGATTTGGAATTTGAAGGGGGAATTATTTGTTAGCCTCCGGATCCCGGCTGGGGCGGAGGGAATGGATGTATTCCGAAATTTCCGAGAAGAGGCTGTTGCGGTTTTCTTCTGTGATGTGGAAGCAACGGGCCTTGGGGTGCGTGCGGACAGCTTGGAGGAAGGGGGTATCCTTGTCCTTTACGGCGGCGAGGATGGGGATGTCTCCGTCCAAGAGACTCAGGACAGCCTTGCAGAAGGCAGGGGACACCTGTTCCAGAAAGCCGATCTCGTCCATGAGGATCAGGGCATTTTTCGGGATGGGAGATGTTAGCTTTTGTGCAAATTTGTCGAAGACCTCCTTTTTGGGGATGGGTCTGCGATCCTTGCACCATGCAATGAGGCTGTCTTCCCTTTGCTCTCCGTGTTTTCCTGCTTCGTAAATATAGATCGGATCTCCCCAATCCAGGTGAGCCAAGCTGTGCTCCTTTTTGGTCTCGAAGCCAAAGAGGGGCTTTTTGTTATGTTCCAGAAGCTTTTGGATCAGGGTGCTTTTCCCCACACCGGGAGCACCGACGATGAGAATGTGCATCCTTTTACCTCACAAAGGCCTTTTCGGTCAGAGCATCGTATTCCTCTTGGCTCAGCTCTACCCCATAGAACAAACGGAAATATCGGAGAATTTCCTCCTGTACGTCATAGTCGCAGTACTGCGGGTACAGCACAGAGGGCAGCCAAATGAGGCCCAAATAAAGCTGTACGGAAGGGGGCATGCCCATCCAATTGCAGGGTGTATTGGGAATCTGCACATAGCGATTCTCACGGATGGCGGTAATTTGATCCCATACGGGACGGGATTTTACACTGTCATAAATACTGTCCGGCCCGAAGATCACGAAGTCGGGATTCCAGAGGGAGATTTGCTCCAGGGTTACCTCATTGCCGGTACCTTTTCCCAGGGGATTGTCTACGACTGCCAAATTGTTGGTCAGCCAGTCCACAAGCTCAGCATGGTAAGAGCCGGCGGCGATGACATTCAGACCCTCCTGACCGGGAATATAGAGACAGTTTACCTTCCCGTCTCCGACCTGCTCCATGATCCTCTCGGTACGGCTGTAGACCTGCTCACAGAATTGGGCAAGGGCTTCCGCTCGTTCCTCCATCCCCAGAAGCCTGCCCAATTTCCGATAGGCCTCCGGGAAGGATTCTAAGCTCAGGGACAGGAAGACCGTAGGGATAGAGGTCTGCTGTTGCAGGGCATCTAAATCGGAAGGGGTGGAGGACTTTTGCTCCCCCATATCTATGATCAGATCCGGGGCGCTACGGGCAAGCTCCTCAATATTCAGCTCTGCCCCTGCCTTGAGACTGCCGAAATAGGGCAGGGAGAAGAGTTCCTCCGGCACAAAGCCACGCTCTGCCTCCGACAGCTTGGAGGCCACACCGGAAACCAGCTCCGGGGCAAGGGTCAAGAGCAGGATTTGGGTCAGCGCTCCCGTAGGGACGACTCTGCGGATCCGGGCGGGAAGCACAAGCTCACGACCTGCATCATCGGTAAAGCTCTGTGTGGCGCTGTTTGGCGCGTCCTCTTCGGGAAGCTTGTGGGTGCTGCAGGCTACTGTGGAAAGAAGCAGGGCAAGGATCAGGAATAGGGCAAGTAATTTCTGTTTCATATCAAATATCTCCTTTAGCAATACAAACTCGCATTTGGTCATTCTTTAAGGGGTAGACCTCTACCTCCACATCATACAGACGGGAGATCAGCTTGCTGTCAAAAATGTTGCGGGGTTCTCCGTGAGCCAGAACCTTCCCGTCCTTCAGGGCAAGGATGCTGTGGGAATAGAGATAGGCCTGCTCCGGGTCGTGGGTGGATTGGATCACGCAGTAGCCCTCCCGATTCAGGCTACGCAGGGTCTCCATGACCCGTAAGCGGTTGCCGAAATCCAGAGCGGAGGAGGGCTCGTCCATTAGGAGGATCTTTGCCTCCTGGGCAAGAGCTCGGGCGATGAGTACCAGCTGCCGCTCTCCCCCGGACAGGGCGGTATAGCTGCGATCCTTCAGATGACCGATCCCCAGACGGTCAAGGGCGGCACAGGCCTTGGCCTCCTGCTCCGTCCCCGGGGCGGAAAAACTGCCTGTTTGGGCGGTGGTTCCCATGAGCACCATGTCAAAAACACTGTACTGAAAGACCGGGGCGTGGGATTGGGGGATATAGGCAAGCTTCCCGGCAAGTCGGGGCGCTTCGATGGAGGAAATCGCTTCTCCGTCTACATAGCATTCCCCCGAGGAGGGGCGGAGCAAGCCCAGCATACAGCGAAACAGAGTGCTTTTTCCCACACCGTTAGGGCCTAAGACAGACAGGAACTGCCCATATTCCCCTCGGAAGGAAATGTCCCTTAAGACAGGTCTCTTGCCGTAGGAGAAGGACAGATTTTTCACTTCGATACTCAATGCCGTTCACCGTCCTTTGTGATCATATACAGGAAGAAGGGCGCCCCCACAAAGCCGGTGAGGATGCCGATGGGGATTTCCGTGGCTAAGAGATTACGGGATATATCATCGATCAGGAGCAGGAAGCTCCCACCGAAGATCATGGAGCAGGGCAGGAGCTTTTGATAATTGTCTCCCACCAATTTACGCATCAAATGGGGAACGACCAGACCTACCCAACCGATGACACCGCTGACAGCCACACTTGCGGCGGTGATCAGGGTAGCACAGAGGATCACAGCAAAACGCAATCGGTCGGGACGGATACCCAGACTATGGGCTTCCTCGTCTCCCAAGGTCAGCAGGTTGATCCGCCAGCGAAGCAGGAGCAGGGGAACTGTGCCTATGATCATGGGAAACAGTGCCACAAGAAGCTCCTTTCTTCCCACTGCGTTAAAGCTGCCCATGAGCCAGTAGGTAATGGCAGGAAGCTGATCCTCCGGATCTGCCACTAATTTGATCAGGGAGGTTGCCGAGGACAGAAGGGAGCTGACCATGATCCCACCCAGAATGAGACCCAGCACCCGTTTGCCGCGGCAACGCTTGCCGATCAGCAGTACCAGAGCCACGGAGGCCAAACTGCACAGGAAGGCCAAGGCAATGACCTGTCCCCGACTCAGACCCAGCAGGAGAGCCAAAGCCGCACCAAAGGCCGCACCGCCGGAAGCGCCCAGCAGGTCGGGCGCTGCCATAGGATTCCGAAACACACCCTGATAGCTCGCTCCCGCTGAGGACAGAC
>JAFOZC010000048.1 GCA_017391305.1 Oscillospiraceae bacterium
AAGGTCTCCGTGAAGCAGCACAGCTTTGTAAACGGCATCTGCGTCTGCGGTGCAAGGGATGTGATCTCGGAAGGCACATGGAAGCTCGGTCACACTCTGAATTTGGCAAGCGATATTTCCGTAAATCTTGCAGTGAGCAAGTCTCTCCTCACAGGCTTCGATATGAGCAGTGTCTACCTCCTGGCAGAGCTGGAGATCTATGAGGGCAATGTCAAAACAGGCACAAAAACCGTGAAGCTCCTTCCCGTAGAGCAGGGCAATTACTATTACTTCACCCTGACAGGACTCACCGCCGTGAACATGAACGACCGCATCCGTTCCGTCCTCTACGGTACGAAGAACGGACAAGTCTACTGCTCCCCTACAGACGATTACAGCATTGGGGACTATGCCGTTTCCCAGATGAACAAGGCCACCGCCTCCCCCGCTCTGAAGACCCTCTGTGCAGACCTCCTGCGCTACGGCGCAAAGGCGCAGATCTACAAGGCTTACCGCACAGATGCCCTTGCAGACAGCACCATGACCGCAAGTCAGACAACTTACCTCTCTGACATAGATGCCGTGACCTTCGGGAACACCAATGCTGTCCTAAACGACTTGGCAAATGCCCCCGTTCAGTGGCAAGGCAAGGCCCTGAATCTGGAATCCAAGGTGGCGCTGAAGTTCATTTTCTCCCTCGCGAGCTACCAAGGCGAGCTTTCCGCCCTGCGCTTGCAGGTGAAGTATCGGGACATCGGTGGTGAGGAAAAGACCCTGTCTCTTTCCGATGCAGAAGTGTACAATGCAGAGAAGAGCTACTATTCCTTCACCTTAGACAGCCTCTTAGCCTCGGAGCTTCGCAGTGTGGTTTCTGTCCGGATCTATGACGGAAGCACCCCCGTATCCTGCACCTTACAGTACAGTGCAGATACCTACGGCAACAACAAGACCGGTAGTCTCCTGACCCTCTGCAAGGCCCTCTTCGCCTACTCCGACAGCGCAAAGGCCTACTTTATCGGCTGATTTCCAAGGCTCTCTGTGACCACCCGTCACAGAGAGCCTTTCCACTGTTTATAGGCTAATACCTACAGCCTCTCATGGAGGCTGTCTCACAAACAAGGGTAAGCCGTCCCCGTCTGCTTCAGGGGAATCCTTTTGAGACAGCCCCTTTTCTCTATCCCAAGTCAGATCCGTCTGTATGCCGCAGTGTTCTGCGTGACAGCTTCCGTTTTGGAAAAGGGTGGGAAAAGCAAGGAGAATTCATTGACTTTCCCACTATGATTTAGTAAAATAGAGTGGTATTCATTCCCGAAAGGAGTCGAACATCATGACGAAACGTGTACTTTCCATTTTCCTGAGCATTGCCTGTCTCCTGTCCCTGTGTCCCGTGTTTGAGTTCACAGCTGTGGAGGCAGAGGCGGCGGAGGGGATCCCCGATATTTTGCTATACGAGAAATATCCCGATTCCAAGGAATTCCGCATTTCCACCTCGGAGGGTCTGGTAAAATTCTCCCAATTGGGACAGACCGAAACCTTTGCGGGAAAAACCCTGCGAATGATCTGTGACATTGATATGTACGGTTTTTCCTATACTCCCCCTGTTCTGTTCTCCGGCATCTTTGACGGTGGTTTCCACGCTGTCAAACGGCTCACCGTTACCACCAGCGAGGCCAACTGCGGCTTTGTGGGAAAGATGAGCTCCACCGGCATCCTGCGGAATTTGGGTATGGAGGGCGGTAGCTTCACAGCCTCCTGTAGCAAGGATAATTGGAGAGCCGGCTGTCTGGTAGGTGTGATGGACAGAGGCCTTGTGGAAAATTGTTGGAGTTCTTCTGACATCACCATTTCCGGAGGCTATCACTCCCTGTCCGTAGGCGGTATTGTCGGTGGTATGCACAACGGCGGTGTCATCAAAAACTGCTATTTTGCCGGTATCGCCACAGGCATCAACGTCGTCGCCGGTATTTGCGGCTGGGGTCAGGGTCACTACGAAGGCTATGTAGGTCAGATTTATAACTGCTTCAACATAGGCAAGCTGGTAGCAACCACAAAATATGCCATCGGTCGTTACAGTGGCAGTATTTTGGAAGCCAATAAGCCCAATGCCATGTTCAATAACTTCTATTTTGACAGCAGTTATACGGGATATGATTGGTCCGACGGGGACACCCTGGTCAGCAAGCATCATTTGGGCAACGGTCATCTGGCCCACGTTTTGGACAGAGATTCCACCCTTGGAGGCGAGCCTGTATGGTCTCAGGGCGCTCTGTTCCCGGAGCTGAGAAAGACCGCCGGTGTTTACCCCCTTTCCCTCACCTTTGTTGCCAAGGGAAAGAGCAGTACCGCCACCATGTACCTCAATGCCGGTGACACATATACGGTGGCTGTGCCTGACAGCATCGCTGTCAGCCTCAGCGCCAATGCCGGTACGGTGAACGGACGGAGCTTTGTGATGCCCTCCAAGGCGGCTTCTCTCACCGTCACTGTGGATGCCGCCAACATTGCCGACCACAGTACCTTCCCCAACGAGTCTGTGTATGTTGTCACCAACCGAGAGGGCTTCACCGCCCTTGCTCCTGCGGTCAACGGTGGCAAGACCTTCGCCGGGAAGAGCTTCTATATGCTGTGTCATGTTGACATGGGCAATACAAATCATACGCCTATCGGTCAATTCGTATCCAACTCCAGTTGGACAAAATCCTTCTCCGGCAGCTTCTACGGCAACAATTTCAAGATCCTGAATCTGAAGGTGAACAACAGCTCCCTGAACGGCGGCGGTCTCTTTGGCAGCTGCTATCAGGCTTACTTCAAGGATCTGCATATCTTTAACGGCTCTGTGACCGTTGCCAACCGAGCAGGCGGTATCGCAGGCTATGCCGATAGCTGTACCTTTGAATACTGCACCAATGGCGCAAGCATCAAGTCCACTACCGGCAGTGACGGCATCGGCGGTCTGGCAGGTGTGGCAAGGATCGGTTCTGTCTTCAACTACTGCGGCAACTTCGGCACTGTCACCGCCACAGTCAACGGTGCGGCAGGAATCGCAGGCTGGGGGCAGGATAACATCAAGATGACCGGCTGTTTCAATACCGGCACGGTCACAGCCACCGCCGATGTGGGAGCCTTTGCCCGTGTGAAGGCCGGCTATGTCCCGGAATTCAAGGACTGCTACTACCTGAAGAGCGCCTGCTCCACCACTGTTGCGGGAAAAGCCTATACGGAACGGGACTTCCGTGCCGGTGTCATCGCCTCCTATATCAATACCTCCTACCGCAGTACCACAAGTAACGGCGCTTTCACCGCAACCCCGGTGATTCCTGGGGTATGCGGTCAGAACGATCCCCCTGCGATCTGTACCCGTCTGTATGCCTATGATGGGGATATTCAGTTGGGCTTCCAAACCATCTGTGCCAATTTAGGGGACGATATTCCCTATACCTCCGCTCTCAACTACTACAGTGACACCGCCTTCTCCGCCCCGGATGCCACTACCTCCAAGGCCTATCCCACAGGTGTTCCCTTCTCCATCAGCTATGTGACCAACGGAGGGAGCTTGTCGGAAGGGGTCGCTTCCACCTATACTCGTGCCTCCGGTGTGGGACTTCCCGACGAAACCATGATCTCCAAGGAGGGCTTCTGCTTCGCAGGCTGGTTCGAGAATGCCACCCTCACAGGTCAGCCTCTGGCCGCCATTGCCCCGGAGAGCACAGGGGATAAAAAGCTGTATGCCAAATGGGCTACCCCCATGGAGATCTCCACTGTAGAGGAATATCTCGCCTTTGTGAAAGCCGTCAACGGCGGAAACAGCCACAGGGATAAATACATCTCCATCACCGCTGATCTGGACTTCGGCGGTCAGACCCTTGCCGCCATCGGCACGCAGAGCGCTCCCTTCTCCGGTGTACTGGACGGCAGAGGCCACAGCCTCACAAATTTCGTCATCTCGGGAGATGATGCCCAAGGCATTGTCGGCTATCTCAAGGAGGGAACGGTGAAGTACCTCAAGGTAGAGGAAGCCACTGTCTCCGGCAAGACCAACACCGGTTCTGTGGTAGGTGTGAATGATAAGGGTCTGATCCTCGGCTGTTTGAGCTCTGCGGAGGTCAAGTCCGCCTGGACCACCTTTGAATACAGCCTCATGAGTCAGAATGTCCGCCACGGCACCGACGCTTCCCCGAATTCCACCGAGGAACGGATCCCCCGCATGAAAACCTTCCTGAAAAACTATGCCCCCGATATCATCGGCTTCCAGGAATATGACTCCACATGGAAGCCCGTCATTGAAAGCGTCCTCACAGGCTATGGCAAGCAGTGCGTCTTCGGCAACACCTCCGCGCAGAATGCCGGCAGTCCCCTATACTGGAACAGCACAAAATTTGTTGCTCTGGAAAAAGGCACCTTCTGGCTCAGTGAGACCCCGGATGTCATGTCCCTTGGTTGGGGTGCAGAGCATTACCGCACCTGTAGCTACGCTGTCTTGAAGGTCAAGAGCAACAACATGCTGGTCATTGCCGCCAACACCCATCTGGATCACAAGGTCGATGCCTCCCGTGCCAACGGCATGAACCTGATCATGAACCGCATGAACGCTCTGATAGACAAATATGATGCCCAAGGCTACAAGGAGATCTATTTCCACATTACCGGCGACTTCAACATCAGCCCCTCCCATGCTGTCATCAAGGATCTCAGCACCAAGCTCACCGAGGCTCGCTATGCCGCCGTTTCCCTCGGTACTCCTGTGAATCAGAACACCTTCAGCGCCTACAATGCCAGCCCCACCTCCCTCATTGACTATATGTTTGTCAGCAACAATACGGATGTGACCACTTATAAGGTCGCCCTTGATAAGATCGGTGGCGGTGCGGTCTCCGACCACTACGGCCTGCACGGCACCATCCGCATCGGTGGCAACTCCCACGGCGGTATTGCAGGAGAGAACCGCGGTGTGATCCTGAGCTGTGGCTTTACGGGAAAGATCAGCTCCGACGCAGGCTCCTCCGGCATTGCGGCAGAGAACAAGGGTCACATCCTCAGCTCCTACAGCCAATATACCCCCACGGCAACAGGTGTTTTTGCCAACGCCATCTGCCCCAAGTACCACAACGGTCTGGTGAGCTTCTCTTACTACAAGAGCAATTCCGGCCTTTCCGGTGCAGGAAGCACTGTAGCAGATCTGACAGCCAAGAATGTTCCTGCCAAGCTGAACCGTCTCCTCTCTCTTTGGGTACGGAACGACTCGGTCAACAAGGGTCTTCCCTTCATCTGTCGGATGCATGACTTCGTATATAGGGATATGGGAGACGGCACTCACACCGGAAGCTGTACCTACTGCGGCTCCACCGTCACGGAAGCCCACAAGCCCGTCACCGACAAGGCCGTTGCCCCCGGTTGCACCGCAGAAGGCAAGACAGAGGGCAGTCACTGTGAAGGGTGCAAGGTGGTTCTGATCCCCCAAGAAAGCATCCCTGCCACAGGACACAGCTACAGCTCCTCCGTCACCAAGGAGGCAAGCTGTACCGAAGCAGGAACAAGAACCTACACCTGCCAAAACTGCGGCCACAGCTATACGGAAGCCATCGAAGCCACAGGCCACAGCTATACAGAGACGATCACCGCCGCCCCCGGCTGTACCGATGCCGGTCTGAAGACCTATACCTGTCAAAGTTGCGGCCATAGCTACACAGAGGCCATCGCCCCCACAGGACACCGCATTGTGACCCTTGCGGCTGTTGCTCCCTCCTGCCTAAGCTCAGGTCTCACAGAGGGACAGCGCTGTGAGGTCTGTAACGTGACCCTTGTTGCTCAGCAGGTGCTCCCCCGTTTGGGACATGACTACGGCTACACCGACCTGGGAGACGGAACGCACAGGGAAGCCTGCCGCCGCTGTGACAAGGTCTCCGTGAAGCAGCACAGCTTTGTAAACGGCATCTGCGTCTGCGGTGCAAGGGATGTGATCTCGGAAGGCACATGGAAGCTCGGTCACACTCTGAATTTGGCAAGCGATA
>JAFOZC010000049.1 GCA_017391305.1 Oscillospiraceae bacterium
AAATCAAAGACCTCCCCCTTGGCGGCGGGCTGTGTCAGGACGAGATTGCCTGCGGACAGGCTGTAGTCCTCCCCTTCCTGCTGGAGCTTTCCCTTGCGGTAAAGCTTGAAATGGGCTGGGCAGGGATCAGGAAGCTTCAGGCTGTTTTGCCCCTCGTAGGAGGCAAGGATTCTGGGAGGAATGTTCTGCTCTGTGCCGATGTTCACAGCGTATTTCCAGTCGTTGACACCGTAAGCAAGGGTGACCAGATCGCATTGGGTGAAGTCTAAGGTGTCAACCAAGGAGCGAGCGTTGAGGGTATTTTCCTTGGCTCTCATGTAGCCGGTGCCGCCGATGCCGTAATTGCTGAGCTTATAGCCCTTTTTTGCCGCAACCTGATCTGTCCAGCGGTCCTGTGCCGAGGGGAGAATGTACTGGCGGTAGCCTTGGGCAGAATCGGGGTCTGCCTCGCTTGCCCAGCCCTCTGTAATGGAATCTCCCAGAGCAAACCAGCGCAGGCCTCCCTGCCCTCGGGATAAGCCCTCCATTTCCTGCCGAATTTCTGCAAAAGCGGTCTCGGTGTCCTTCTTGATCCCTTCCATTTGACCCTGAAGCTCTTGAGACTCCTTTTCCAGAGCCAGGATCCGCTCCTCGTAGTCCCCGGGGATAAAGGCATGGCCGGTGTTTGCCCATGCGTATTTTTTCACCGTTGTGGCCTCGATAAGCTCCTCGTCCACGGTGACCGTCACATTTTCCATGCCATCTGTGGCGACACCGGCAATACGGATGGTGGAAATGCCTTTGTTGTCAAAATCATGGTTGCCGTTTCGGGACACACCAAGCTCGTAGAGGTAAACCCCGTCCTCCACAGTGGTTTTGTCCAAAATATAGTTGTTGGCGGTGGCTTCGTTGCTCATGAAAAAGCCCACCACCAGATTTCCCTGGGCATCGTAGCACATGATGCGGAATCTGGGTCTTGTTCCATCTGTCCCCTCTGCGTCCTTCACCCCTCGGATGCGGATCATATCATGATGACTGCTGTTACAAACCACAGGAATATGGTTGGAAACAAAGGCATTGGGATAGCCGGTGCTAACCTCCCCATTGGCGGCATTGAAGCGAGTGCCGATTTTGAAATTCGCATCCTTTGTATCAATGCGGTTGGTGTAGCCACCCTCTACATGCTCGGTCAGAAGGTAGCCGTAAAGATAACCGTCCGGCAGAACGTAGAGCTTGTTTTCCTCCCTGCAATCCTCCACAGAATTGGCAAATTCCGGTCGGAGCTGTCCCCGTTTGGCAAGCTCGGCGGCGATCCATTGGCGGCATTGCTCCTGCTCCTCCGGGGTGAAATAGTCGATGCCCTTCTGAGGGCTCTTCCCCGCAGGGCCGCAGAGGGAGGCAAGCCACTGCTCTTCACTGCCTTTGAAGCCCTTGTTCACAGCGACCTCATAGGCGGAGGCGCCGGAAAGCTCTCCCAAGAAAATGGGAGTAAAACCTGCGATCTCCTCCCCTGCCTTGGTCAGGTGCAAACAACCTCGGTCATCCAAGAAGCCCCCGTCGAAGTCCGTTCCCCTCCGACCCAGATCCTCTCCCCGGAAAGAAAGCCGACCTGTCTCTCCGTCCAGGTGAAGGAGGGCAGGGCTGTCATAGTTCCCCTCGCCCGTAAAGAAGCGGAAGCTGCAATGCTCTCCGATTTCCACCAGACTTCGGGCAAGAACCTTCCCCTCTTGTCCCTGAAGACCCCGGTAGTACCAGAGCTTTTCTCCGTTTTCCTTTTCTTCATGAACAAAAAAGTTCCCTGCGCCCTGTTGCCAAAGGAAATCCGGCACATTTTCCGCCGCCGCTCCCAGAGCATGGACATATTCC
This sequence comes from Oscillospiraceae bacterium, assembly GCA_017391305.1. Classification (GTDB taxonomy): domain Bacteria; phylum Bacillota; class Clostridia; order Oscillospirales; family Oscillospiraceae; genus JAZOXB01. Next base: position 1,846 of record JAFOZC010000049.1, read on the forward strand.
TCGGAAAGATCCACATAGCCCAGCTTAAGGGCGGCTTCGATCCATTCTTGCACAGTTCCCACCGTGGGAACGGGGAGCGCACTGCCCCCGGACTCGTAACTCATGCGCCGAAGGATCATGTTGGTATAGCCACTTTCGCTTTCGGGATCGATTACGGGAAGACCGGCACTATCCGCATCCCGAAAGGCCTGCAGGGCAGAGTCAAAGCTTCGGATCGCGGCGCTGAGAGGGTGGAATTCTCCCCCATCCGTCAGCTCCTGCCAACGGGAAAGGATCTCCAGAGTCTGCCCCACCAGCTCCGTCAAGGCGGAAAATTCGCTGGAAGAATTCACCACATCTCCGTCATGGAACACCGTATCCGTCACCAAAACAGAGAATCGGGGGCAGATCAGAAGCTCCCCTTCCCCACCGTAAAGCCGAAGCTCGCAGAGAACCTCTCCCACCGCCGATGTAAGCTGGGGGTCAAAAAGATAGATCACAGTATCTTCGGAAATATCACAACTGTTGTAAAGAATCGTACCGTCGGGCTTTTTTGCCGTAAACACACCGGTCACCGGCTCAGCCAAGGCATAGGGCTTCCCCTGCTCATGCAGGCGGATCCGCAACCTCCGAGCCGTATCCCCTCGCTTCACACAAAGCAAGAGCTGACTTTCCTCCCCGGAAATATCCAAAGAAAGATTGAAATCCGTAATGTTCATGTGTACCTCCTTGTATGCTGATTCATGCTGTAAAGTGCTAATGTAAGTAAATTCGTACCCGGTTATCCTGCGATAGGCTCTACTGTGTAACAAGTAGCTATGCAATAGGCTGCTGTGGAACAAGCCGGCATGCAATAGACTGCTGTGGAACAAGTCAACATGCAATAGGCTGCTGTGGAACAAGCCAGCATGCAATAAGCTGCTGTGGAACAAGCCGGCATGCAATAGGCTGCTGTGGAACAAGTCAGCATGCAATAGGCCGCTGTGGAACAAGCTAGCATGCGAAAGGCTGCTGTGGAACAAGACAGCATGCAATAGGCTGCTGTGGAACAAGTTGAGCCGAGTTTTCCCCATCCTCCCCTGTTTACACTAAGTTGTGATGAGAGTTGAAACGAATTGTTCCCATCTGTCCCTGATTACACCGGTTTGTGATGAGAGTTGAAAAGAATTTTTCCCATCTGTCCCCGTTTTCACCAAGTTGTGATCAGAATTGAAATGTTTCTCCGCACAATCCCTCAGTCAGCTTCGCTGACAGCTCCCTTTACACAAGGGAGCCTTGGCCTGTGCCAAACTTTTGGTCGGAGCGTTAAATATCGGTTTAGCGATGAGTCTGTGTAGGGGCGATGCCATGTCATCGCCCGTGGCAGTGTGATTTAGAAATGCACTGGGATAGAAGGGTACTTGCTGCATTTCGGTAGCCTTTCGGGCGAAGACACAGCTTCGCCCCTACGGAGGGTGCGGCGGTGTTGTGGGTAGTCTGTAGGTGGAATCGG
>JAFOZC010000006.1 GCA_017391305.1 Oscillospiraceae bacterium
ATCTTGCGGATTCTCCATAGCTTATTTGAGAAGATAAACTGCGGCTACGGATGCAAGGATCAGTAGCACCGCACCGCCGTAGAAGAGGAGCTTGCCGACCTTACTGACAGCCTTACCGCTTTTGCTTTCCGGCAGTAAGCCCGCTCTGCGCAGACCCTGTACCAGGGGACGGTATAGCAGGGAAGTGATAGCGGCATTGAGACAGCCCTTGATCAGATTAAAGGGCAGAAACATAGGCACCAGCATTGCCGCTACATCTGCCCGATTTTGATTCATGTACAGGGGGGTGAGAATGTAGTTCCAACCGAGCATAACGGCTGTCATCAGGATCACACCGATGCTCAGTCCCAGAACAGCGCCGAAGAGGCTGTGCTTCTTCTTATAGATCACAGCGGCGGTACAGGCAAAGGAGCAGGTGGAAAGAATGTTCATGATCATGCCGATCCATCCGGTGTCGCTGATGGTCAGCATCTCCAGGAAGGAGACCACGGTAGAAACCAGCAGGGCGGATACAGGGCCGTACAGGAAGCCGCCGATGGCAATGACCACATCCTTCGGCTCGTATTTCAGGAAGGGAACGATCATGGGAATGCGGATAAAGCTGACAATGGCAAAGGAAGCCGCCGCCAACATGGCAAGGATACAGAGCTGTTTGGTTTTGTCGTTTCTCATTGGGATAACCTCCGAAATAAATAAAAAATGCCCGAAGCTACTCTTCGGGCATGGGAATACAGAAACATCTTCTTTCATCCGGACTGTCACCGTCGGTTTCGGAATCACACCGAATCATGCCCAAAGGCTCGCGGACTATACCGCCGGTAGGGAATCGCACCCTGCCCCGAAGAGGATCTTTGTTTCACAGCTATTATACACGACTTGTTACCAAAATGCAACTCTTTTCTTTTTCTAATTTTTGTGATATAATCCACTTATACCGCCTTGGCTTGCATGGACTATTGTGCTGTTCGGTATACCTTATGTAGGCTCGTTTCCTTCTGTAGCAGGGCTTGGAGCAGTGGAGCTTTCCGGGGCGTCTGTCTCCGGTGCAGGGATACCTTCCGAGGGAACAGCGCCTTCTGAGCCTGTCGGATTCGGAGCGCCCTGTGTGGCTTGCTCGGCCGTTTCCGTTCCTGCTTCTCCCTGATCTGCCACGGGCTGACCGTCTGCTTTGCCTCCGCCGAGCTTGGCCGGCTTTTTGAAGCCGTGCATGACACCCTGTGGGGCGGTGTCGGTGATGTCGCCGCCGATGATCCTTCCTTCGTAGACCAGCAGGGCGGCATAGACAGCGCTTTGGGAGTCCTCATAGTTCAGGATCTCATAGACGTAGCGCATGACCTCCTTCCCACCGTAGGGACGCAGGTCAAAGCCCTGAGAGAGCTGTAGGTCATTGTAACGGGAAAAAACCTGATTATCCCCGGTTTCAGGGATCTTGACACGCATGCTTTCCTTAGCCTTGGGGTCAATGCTCCAACCGAAGGAAGCCAAATATGCCGCCCTTTCTCCGTCGTTTTCTCCCTTGGGAAGGGGAGCGCCCTCTTGCTGTCCTCCCTTCAGTAGGACAATGACCAGAGCCACCGCCCCAAGGAGCAGAATGCCCAAAGCAAGGAGCTTGGGTTTTGATAATTTTGCAGTCATAACAAACATGGAAATTCCTCCCGAATGGTATTGGTGATACATCCTATGCCCTTGGAGGAAGGATTATGCCAAAGGAGAAGCTGTCATGGAACGCTTGGACAAATTTCTTTCTGACACCTATACCAAATCCCGCAGTAAGGCAAAGGAACTGCTGAAACAGGGGAGAGTCCTGGTGAACGGACTTCCCCAACGCTCCGGGGATGTGAAGATCGATCCCCAAAAGGACACGGTCCTGTGTGACGGTGTTCTCCTCACAGCGCGGCCAAAGCGCCGTGTGCTTCTGCTCCACAAGCCTGCTGGCTGTGTTACCGCCCTGAGAGATCGGGAGCATAAGACGGTCATGGAATACCTGCCGCCGGAGCATCGGGATCTGTGTCCCGTGGGACGTTTGGACAAAGATACGGAAGGTCTTCTTCTCTTTACCGATGACGGAGACCTTGCCCACCGCCTGATCTCCCCCAAGCATCGGGTGAAGAAGCTCTACTACGCAGAGCATGAGGGTACTTGCACCCTTGAGGATGTCCTTGCCTTCCGAGAAGGGCTCACCCTTGGGGACGGGAGCAAATGCCTCCCTGCAGAGCTGGAGATCCTGGGGGAAGGGAAAAGCCTTGTCACGGTAACCGAGGGGATGTACCATCAGGTTCGACGTATGCTGGCAAGCAGGGGAAAGCCCGTGACCTACCTGAAGCGCCTTGGGGAAGGCTCTCTGCATTTAGGTGACCTGCCTCTCGGAATGACACGTGAACTTACAGAAGAGGAAATCGCCTCTTTGTTTCCTGTATAATTTGACGAGACAGAGTGAATCGAAACTAAACCGAAACTGACGGAAAAAAATCTTCTCATTTAGCCATAATCACGAATCTTGTGTCAATATTCCATAAAATTTGCCTCCTATTTTGAAATAAAATGTATAAAAGCTCTTGCATTTTGGTGAAAAATGCGGTATGATATAAGACAGAGACAATGCATACTATCGGCATTTTTCCGAAAACGAAGGAGGACGGCTAATGTCAAGTCGTATTTTTCAATCTGTAGTGGACCAACTTGCAGAGGCATCCCGTATGACCATCGGTGTGGTGGATGCGGAGGGAACGGTTATCTGCTGCAATGATTCATCTCTTTGCGGACAGCGTTATGCTGAGGCCGCTACTGCCATCACAGCCAATCCCGACCGTTTGACTGAGTCCGAGGGCAGGTGCTTCCTGACTCTGAAGGGCTGGAACTCCACCTACGGCTACAGTGTATTTGTGGTAGGTGATGAGGAGGATGCAGGAGCCATTTGTCGCATGGCAAGAGTTTCTCTCAGCGTTACCAAAACGCATTATGAGGAGAAGCATGACAAAGGCACCTTTGTCAAGAATATCATCACGGACAACATTCTTCCCGGTGATATCTACATCCGTGCCAAGGAGCTCCATTTCCAGACAGAGCTTCCCCGTGCTGTGTTCCTGGTTCGTCAGCGGGGCAGAGCAGATGTGGCAGTGGTCGAGCTGCTCCAGAGTCTTTATGGGGACAATCAGCAGGACTTTGTCATCAGTGTCAATGAGACAGATATTGCCGTTGTTCGTCAGGTTTCTCCTGATACTACCGGCGAGGAGCTGTCCCATATGGCTAAGAATATGGAAGACACCCTCAAGACAGAGCTCTTTGCCCGTACCACCATTGGTATCGGCACCATTGCCGAGCATCTGCGAGAGCTGGCCGATTCCTATAAGGAGGCACAGGTCGCCATTGAGGTCGGCAAGGTATTCGATACAGAGAAGACCGTCATCAATTACGAGAATCTGGGCATCGGTCGCTTGATCTATCAGCTTCCCACGACACTGTGCGAGATCTTCCTGTCTGAAGTCTTCAAGAAGAACTCTATTGAATCTCTGGATCAGGAGACTCTCTTTACCATCAACATGTTCTTCGAGAACAGCCTGAACGTTTCCGAGACCTCTCGGAAGCTCTTCGTCCACCGCAACACCCTTGTTTACCGCTTGGAAAAGATCAAGAAGCTCACAGGGCTGGATCTTCGGGAATTTGACGATGCCATTATCTTTAAGGTAGCGCTGATGGTCAAGAAGTATCTCGCCTCCCGTGAGGCCCGTATGTATTGAGGCACTTTACCCCCCAACTGACGGAGGAAAGAATTACTTATGATTGATTTAATTGATGTATACAAAACCTACGAAACAGGCACCCATGCCCTCAATGGTATCGATATGCACATTGACGACGGGGAGTTTGTGTTCCTGGTTGGACAGTCCGGCTCAGGCAAGTCCACCATCATTAAGCTTTTGACAGCAGAGCTGAAGCCCACAAGTGGCTCTGTTCTGGTCAACGGCTATAAGTTAGAGAGTATCAGACGGGGCAAGATCCCTTATATGCGCCGCACCCTTGGGGTCATCTTCCAGGATTTCCGTCTGATCGAGAACAAGACGGTCTTTGAGAATGTGGCCTTCGCCATGCGTGTGGTCGGTGCAAGACCCCGTGAGATCCGCAAGCGTGTTCCCTATGTCCTGCAGCTTGTTGGGCTGGAGAATAAGGGAAGACGTTATCCCAACGAGCTTTCCGGCGGTGAACAGCAGCGTGTGGCCATTGCTCGCGCTCTGGTCAATAATCCCAGCATGATCATCGCAGACGAGCCTACGGGCAATCTTGACCCGGCTCGTTCCTTTGAGATCATGCTGCTTCTGGAACAGATCAATGCTCTGGGTACTACCGTCATGGTAGTCACCCATGAAAAGGGCTTGGTGGATCGCTTTACCAAGCGTGTCATCGCCATTGATGAAGGCAAAGTCGTCAGCGACGGAATGGATGGGTATTACAGTTATGAAGAGGCACACTAATTTCTTTTATCTCATCGGTCAGGGCATCAAGTCCACCTTCAAGCATGGCTTTATGTCCTTTGCTGCGGTGTGTATCACTGTAGCCTGCCTCGTCATCATCAACAGCTTTGTGCTCTTGTGCTTCAACCTCAACCACATGGTAGAGGATCTTCAGCGTAAGACACAGATGGTAGCTGTGGTAGACGAGAGCTTCTCCGAGCAGGAGGCCAGACACCTTGGCTCTCAGATCAATTTGATCGAAAATGTTCACAAAGCTGATTTCCGCTCTAATAAAGAATCTCTTGCGGCCTACATTCGGGATTATGAAGAAGCGCTCTTTGACGGCCTTTCGGCTGATTCCATGCGTCATCAGTTCATCATCTCCTTGGAGGATAACTCCCTTGTGATCCAGACCAAGGCAGAGATCGAGAATATCTCCGGCATTGCAGAGGTTTATGCGGATATCGAGGTATCCAATGCCCTGGCTACCATCCGTGATGTGATCTATGTGGCATCTCTTGCCGTTGCGGCAGTTCTGTTGCTGGTTTCCCTCATTATCATCTCCAACACCATCAAGCTGACCATGATGGACCGTAAGGAAGAGATCGCCATTATGAAGATGGTCGGTGCTACCAACGGCTTTATCCGTCTTCCCTTTGTGGTAGAGGGCTTCCTGTTGGGTCTGTTCTCCGCCGCACTGTCCTTCTTCATCGAATGGGGTCTGTATGAGCTTGTTTTACAGGCAATTTCCAAGCAGAACCTTGCATTCCTGGACTTTGTCCCCTTCGGATCTGTCCTTGTTGCTATGGCTATCAGCTGTGGTGTTGCAGGCTTCATCGTAGGTGTCTTCGGCAGTTTGATGTCTATCCGTAGATTCCTGAGAGTTTAATCCCACCCCCCACGTAACAGGAGGTAACATTATGTACAAGTACAGAAGACTCATAGTTTCCGTCATTGCGGGTCTCTTGGTGTTCTCCATTTTGGCAGGTTTTGTTGTCATGATGGTCAGTGGTGCCAAGAAGTCCGACGAGCTTAAGAAGGAAATTGAGGAACTCCAGTCCCAGTCCAAGGAGCTGAAAAACGAGCGCAAGGAACTGGAGAAGGAAATCGAGAAGACCAAGGGTCAGACCCTTACCATCGTCGAGCAGAAGGCGCAGGTAGACCAGGACATCGAGCTGACCAGACGGGAAGTCGAGAATGTCAATGAGCAGGTTCATGCATTCAATCTTCTCATTGCAGAGAAGCAGGCGGATCTGGATGACCTGAAGCAGGAGCAGACCGATCTTCTTGCATCCTACCGCAGACGTATGCGCGCCCTTCAGGAACACGGCAATATCTCCTTCCTCCAGGTCATGCTTCAGGCCAAGAGCTTTGCCGATATGCTGAATTGTCGTGTGATGATTCAGGAAATTGCCAGTGCCGACCAGAAGATGATGGAAGACCTTCGTGACATGGCAGCAGAGAAGGCCAAGATCGAGTTAAAGAAGGCAGAGCTTGTGGAGAGCGAGGCACTTCTGGAAGAGAAGCGTGCCGAATCCGACCGTCTTCTTGCCGAACTGAACTCAGATAAGGAGCGCCTCATTGAGGAGTGCGAGAAGTACGAGGCTGAGGAAGCCCTTCTCCATGATGAGATCGCCAAGTTAGAGGCCGAGCGCACCGAAGCCCTCCGCAAGGAATGGGAGGAGGCAGAGCGGAAGCGCAAGGAAGAAGAGGAAAAGAAGAAGCAGGAAGAAGCCAATAAGCAGAATCAGAACAACAATAATAACGGCAACAGCGGCAATAACAGCGGCAGTAGCAACAATGACAGCAATCCTCCTGCCAGCAACGAAAAGTTCTTCTTCCCCTTGGAGTACTGCTCTAAGCTCACCAGCCCCTACGGCTACCGTGTACACCCGGTCACCGGCAAGTATCATCTCCATAACGGTGTGGACTTGGCTGCGGGTAAGGGAACCAAGATCTATGCGACCAAGAGTGGCAAGGTCACAACTGCGGTTTATAATTACTCCTGGGGCTATTATGTCGTGATCAACCATCTCGACGGCTTCTCTTCCCTCTACGGTCATATGACCAACTTCGTGGTAAGTGAGGGACAGTATGTCAAGCGTGGTCAGCTCATCGGCTACGTTGGCTCCACCGGCTGGTCTACAGGCAATCACCTCCATTTCACTGTTTACTATAACGGCGCTACCGTTAACCCCATGAACTATATTTCCATGCCTTAAATAATTCGTACATAGGGGTGCCTCAATTTTGGTTGAGGCACCTCCTTTGAAACAAATTTTGCATGCAGAAATCTACTCTCTGGGAGGTTATTATGAAAAAATTTCTCATTTTCATTTCCATTTTACTCTGTGTTTGTGTTGTCGCTGTCACCTTCTCCGGTATAAGCTTACTGAGACAACGCCCACAGGTCGATATTTTTGATCAATATGAGAGCAAGCTTCGTGAAGTGGTGGGCCTCTTGGATCAGGTCTATGTAGACGGCTATGACACAGAGGGCTTGGGAGACATTTTGTCCCAAGCGGCCGTTGCCCAAACGGGAGATCGCTGGAGCTACTACATGAGCGCCGCGGACTACGCTGACTATATACAGAATGCAGCAAATGAATATGTTGGTGTCGGAATCACCGTACAAAATAACGACGGAGAGGTTCCCGGTCTTTATATCCTTTCTGTGAATCCCAAGGGCTCGGCTTATGAGGCCGGACTTCAGGCAGGGGATATTATCACAGCGGTAGACGGTAAGAATGCCGCCGATTATGACTTGAATGAGATCAGCGATCTCATTAAGGGTGAAGAGGGGACTACGGTACAAATCGATGTCCTTCGTGATGGGAATACTCTGTCTTTTACCATGACCCGAAAGGTGATCGAGGTCGAGGTAGTGATTTTTGATAATATAGACGGCATCGGGTATATCAAGATCGACAATTTCCAGACCCATTGTGCAGAACGTACCATAGAGGCGGTTGAGACACTTCGGAAGGAAGGGGTCACAGGTCTGGTGTTTGATGTCCGCTTTAATCCCGGCGGAAGGAAGGATGAGCTGTGCAAGGTGCTGGATCATCTGCTCCCGGAGGGACCGCTCTTCCGTTCCGTCAATTACAAAGGAGAGGAAAGTATTGACAGCTCCTCAGGGGACAGCTTTGTGAAGCTTCCTATGGCTGTCCTTGTAAACGGCGATTCCTATTCTGCCGCCGAGTTCTTCGCCGCCGCATTGCAGGAATATGAATGGGCAACGGTTGTAGGCACGCAAACGGTAGGGAAGGGCAATTATCAGCAAGCCTTCCGCCTCAGTGACGGTTCTGCAGTTTCTGTTTCCACAGGCCATTACAGCACCCCTAAGGGTGTGAATTTGGAAGGTGTCGGCATTACCCCCGATATGGTTGTGGAAGTAGATCAGGCAACCTATACAGCCATCTATTCCGCCACCTTGTCTTATGAGGAGGATCCTCAGTTACAGGCTGCTCTGGATAGCTTGAAAAAATAATGCTTGACATTGTTGGAAAAATCCAGTATAATCATCCCCACTGCTAAACAATTGGAGGTCAAATGTATGGCACAGGAATATAAAATCACCGAGTCAATGAAGGAGCGCTACCTCAAGGAGCTGGAATATCTGGAGACCGTTAAGATGCATGAGATCGCAGCAGAGATCGACGTTGCACGTGGTTTCGGCGATCTTTCCGAGAATGCCGAGTACCACGAGGCAAAGGAAGCTCAGGGTCATCTCATGGGCGAGATCGCCAATATCCGTCATATCCTTGACAATGCGATCATCATCAGCGACGAAGCAACAGAAGATATGAAGGGCATCGTCGGCCTTGGCTGTACTGTCAAGGTTCGTGATCTTGAGTTTGAAGAGGACGAGCTGTTCTGTATCGTCGGCACTCAGGAAGCCAACCCTATGGAATGCCGTATCTCCGACGAGTCTCCCTTAGGCAAGGCTCTCATGGGCAAGAAGGTAGGCGACATTGCCGAGTACGAAGCTCCCTGCGGCATTGTCCGTTACGAGATTCTTGGAGTTGAGAGATAATTCCATATCCCATTTTACGCTTCCTCAATAAGTCGCTACTGTGACTTATTCCTACAGCTAAGTTGCAAGAACCTGTAAAAACGACTGTTTCAAGCCGTTTTTACAGGTTTTGTAGGTTTTATACTGATTTCTAATAAAACGGATGAGCCGCTTTATTATGCCAACCGTAAGCGCCATGGCGGCAAAGCCGTCAAGAAATAACCTGTAATACTGTTCTTGCCGCCGAAGGCTAAGCAGGATATTCATCCTGCAATAAAATGGTTTCCAAACCATTTTATCAAGAAACGGTATCATACACTGCACTTGAACAGCACAAAACAGTACCCATAGCCTTGGCTTGCAAGTACCTTCGTTCTTCGGTCACATGATTTATCCCACCCCCTTGAATCTGTCATCCTACCCCCTCGAATCTGTCATCCTACCCCCTCGGGTCTGTCATCCCACCCCCTCGGGTCTGTCATCCCACAGCCCCAAGGGGGCTTTTCTACCCCTCTGCGACCCATTCACAAGCAGCTATGTGAAAACTTCAACCAACCCCACAAACCGGAATGTTTCGCTCCGTCTACCGATGCCCACCAAGCCCTTGGCTCTCCCTCCGGGAGAGCTGGCGCGAAGCGCCTGAGAGGGCTCACTGCACC
>JAFOZC010000050.1 GCA_017391305.1 Oscillospiraceae bacterium
AAAAAACACACTGCGGCCTGCCTCCCAAAGCAAGCCGCAGTATTTTTATGCCACAGCACCAAAAATCCCAATTTAGATCGGCGGTTTCTCATAAGATTGCCTACCAAATACGGCATGGGGTGGAAGCAATGGCACAAGGTATCTTTCCAAGGACTTCGGGACAGAAAAAGGGTCTGCTGCAAAAGGGGTGTTTTGCAGCAGACCTGTTTGGGTATTGGGGTGTGGTGCCCTTGGGGAAGCTTAGCCTCCGTTTTCGCCCTCGGAGTCGCTGGGATCTGTGGGAGGCTCGGTCTCGGGAGGATCCGTTTCGGGAGGATCGGTCTCGGGGGGATCGGTCTCGGGAGGGTCAGTCTCGGGAGGATCGGTCTCGGGAGGATCGGTCTCGGGGGGATCCGTCGGGGTGGTGGGCTCCGTAGGCTCAGTGGGCTTAGGCTCCGTGGGCTGATTAGGGTTTGTCAGGGCATCGATCTGCTCCTGCATGGGCTTGTTGGGATCTAAGAGATAGGCCACTTCCTTATCTCTGCGGGCATACTTGGAGGTATTGACCCGTGTGGTAGAGATGAGGTTGCCGTCCTTGTCGTACTTGTACATATAGGTCTTGACCACACAGCCGTTATAGCCGACCTGAATGGTGTCGCCGTTCTTGTACTTGGAGAACTTGTCATAATCCTTCATATCCGGGTGGATATAGATCTTGACGACCTCGCTCTTGTCCTCTTCCTTGGATTCGGAGGAATAGTCTAACTTAACGGTATAATCCTTGGTCTCCGTACCTACCAGCTCTACAAAAACAGCGCCGTCGTGGACGGAAACATTGATGCGGATGGGGAAGGGGGTGTTATTGCGGAACTTATAGTCCAGAGAACCCCAGTAGATGGTAGCATCCATGCCCCAGGGGACATAATCGGGGACATAACGGTGCTCGTAGCGTTCTACGATTTCCAGATCGGCCTTCAGACAACTGTAGTAGATAGCAGAGGCTACTTGGCAGACACCGCCGCCTAACTGCGCCTCTGTTCTGCCGCCGACATAAACGCCGGCTTCCTGATAGCCCTTGGCGGCGGTTCTCTCTCCTACCACACGGTTGAAGGAGAAGACCTCTCCGGGCAGGAGAACCATGCCGTTGATTGCCTTGGCGGCAAGATCCAGATTCTTGGTACGGGCAGGATTGTAGACATGGGGGCTCTTGCACTTGCCCAGAACATCGGAGAACAGCAGCTTCTGCATCTCGGCCTTGGTGTACTTAGGTGCAAGCTCTGTCATGGGCAGAATGATCTGCTCTCCGGGAGCGGCGGCCTGTGCCAGAGCAAGGGCATCCTTCATAAGGAAACCGTAGCCTGCCTTCTCCTCAGAGATCTCAAAGGTCTTAGGATCGCAGACAGCGTTGACGGGCATGGTGCAACCGTGAACGGTGTACAGCTCATCTAAGTCCACAACTCTGGGCAGAGTCTCCTTGTACACAGCCTGCTGGTCGAAGTCGGCGGCATAATAGCCTTCCATGACCTGAGTGTAGAGGGCTTCTGCGTCTAAACTGCGGCTCATCGTGCCGAAGGTGATGATCAGACAGTCAACCTCGACATCTTCGCCCTTGTCGTTCTTCACAGTGGTCTTGCCCTGCTCCACCACGGTATCGGCACCTTCCAGAAGAGTTTCTTCATAAGCCCGTTCCAGAACCTCGCGGATATAGGACTCGTCCAGTGTCATAAAATCACGCAGATCCAGATCCAAACGACCCTCAGCAGGCTCTGTGTCGGTCTCTCTGCCGATGGCAAAGGCTCTGTCTACTGCGGCGGTGAGATTTAGGGTAATGTTGACCTGAGAGGCAGGCAGACAGATGGTACGGTCAAGGATATAGGGGGCGCCGTTTTCGTCCACGGGAGCATCAGGGTCGAAGTCGGTGCTTTCCTGAGGGGGAGTCTCGGTGGACTCGGAGGTGGCCTCTGTGGACTCAGCTTCTTCGTCGGTAGGGGCTTGCGTTTCCTCGTTCCCTTCTGTCACGGTGGGATCTGCAATCAGGGGCTTGCCGTAAATATCGACCTCGATTTCCCCGGAGGGATCGTAGTCAGATGTAAACAGCAGGATCTGTGCAGGGGTGGTATACAGGCGGATGTTCATATTCCGATCCATATACAGGTGGGAATAGATGGGCTCCTGCACGCCGTCGGGGGTGGTAGCGGGAGGCGCAATGGGAGGGAAGCTCTCCATAAGCAGCTCCAATGCCGCCTGTTTCTCCAGCCCGCCGATATTCACGCCGGCGATATAGGTATCCTTGCGGATCAGATCCGGCTCAACAACGGGGGGCTCTTTTTCTCCAAAAAGCTTGGAGAACAGCAATCCTGCGGCAATGCCCACAGCAACGACCAGCACAGCCAGAATTATAGGCAGTAGAATTGACTTGCGTTTCCGATGGGACTTCTTTTTCTTAGCCTTGGGGGCTTGATATGCACCCTGAGCACGGGGCGGCTGAGGGGGCTGCTGTGCTCCGGGACGGTTCTGTTTTTCAAATTTTCCCATTTCTCTCCTCCTTATAACTTATCATATTTATTATAGCGTAGCGGTGAGAAAATGCAATCCCTTTTTCGGAAAAATCCCAAAATTTTTATTCCGATTTCTTCAAAGCCTGTACCAGATTTTGGGCGGCCTTCAGAGGGGATTCCTGTTCTCGTAAAAGTAGCTTTAACATAACCTTTTTGTCCTTGGGTGCAAGGTTCAGCCGCTTGCGATAGACACTCTGCTTCTCCACCAGCTCGATTTGATCCAGATCCACGGTTTCCATAAGGAAGTGTAGGGCATTGGAGTGCTGGCGGATCTCGCTGATACCCAGTGCGGCAGCTTCCGAGCGAAGCAGAGCGATATCAATGAGCCGAAGCACTGCCTTTGGCGGCTCTCCGTAGCGGTCAACGATCTCGTCAAGAAGCTCGTCGGCATCGTGCTCTGTTCGGATGGCGGCCATTCTGCGGTACAGATCCATCCTCTGCTCCGGGGAGGCCACATAGCTGTTGGTGATGCAGGCTTCTACATTCAGGTCGGCGGTACAGCTAAGGGTAGAGGCAGGCTTTTCGCCCTTTTCCTCCAAAACTGCCTCCTCCAGAAGGCGCAGGTACATGTCGTAGCCCACAGCGATCATGTGACCGGATTGCTCTGCTCCCAGCAGATTGCCTGCACCGCGGATCTCAAGATCACGCATGGCGATCTTGAAGCCTGAGCCGAATTCCGCATAGTCTCGGATGGCATGGAGACGCTTCTCTGCAATTTCTGTCAGAACCTTACCGGGACGGTAGGTCATATAGGCAAAGGCATGGCGATTGCTTCTGCCCACCCGTCCACGGATCTGGTGGAGCTGGGCAAGACCCAATTTATCGGCATCCTCAATGATCAAGGTGTTCACATTGGGGTTGTCAATGCCGGTCTCGATGATGGTGGTACAGACCAGAATGCGGATGTCACCGTCTATGAGCCCCTGCATGGTCTCGCTTAATTCTGCCTCACTGAGCTTGCCGTGGGCAACGGCTACGTTGATCTCCGGGAAGGCCTCCTTGATACGGGCGGCACAGCGGTCGATGCTCTGGGTGCGGTTATGCATATAATATACCTGTCCCCCACGCTCCAGCTCCCGACGCATGGCATCGTAGAGCACCATGTCATTATGCTCCAGCACGAAGGTCTGCACAGGGAATCTGTCACGGGGCGGCTCTTCCAGAGTGGAAAGATCCCGAATCCCGGTCAGAGCCATGTTCAGAGTACGGGGGATGGGAGTAGCGGACAAGGTTAAGACGTCAACTCCCTGAGAAAGTTCCTTTAATTTTTCCTTATGGCTGACACCGAAGCGCTGTTCCTCGTCTACAATGAGAAGGCCTAAGTCACGGAACTTCACGTCCTTTTGCAGGAGCTTGTGGGTCCCGACCAGCAGATCCAAGGTGCCGGCTTGCAGATCGGCAAGGGTCTTCTTGATCTGGGCAGGGGGACAGAAACGGGACAGCACGCCGATATTCACGGGGAAACCGCGGAAACGAGCCATAGCGGTAGAATAATGCTGTTGGGCAAGGACAGTGGTGGGAACCAGAATGGCAACCTGCTTCCCATCTAAAATCGCCTTCATAGCGGCTCGCAAAGCCACCTCGGTTTTGCCGAAGCCGACATCGCCGCAGAGAAGCCGATCCATAGGGCAGGAATCTTCCATATCTGCCTTGATCTCTCGAATACAGCGGAGCTGATCCTCTGTTTCCACATATTCAAAATTTTGCTCAAATTCGCTCTGCCAAGGGGAATCCGGAGAGAAACGGTAGCCCGGCAGACGTTTCCGTTGGGCATAGAGACGGATGAGCTGCTGTGCCATGTCCTTGGCACAGGAGCGAGCTCTGGCCTTGGTCTTTTCCCATTGGCCGCCCCCTAATTTGTTGAGCTTTACCGCTCCGTCCTCTCCACCGCCGATGTATTTGGCGATGAGATCCAGACGGGTGGCGGGGACGTAGAGCATGCCGTCCCCTAAATAAGCGATTTTAATATAATCCTTGGCAATACCGTCCTCGATGACCTGCTCCATACACAGGAAGCGCCCAATGCCGTAGTCATCGTGAACGATGAGATCGCCGGGATTCAGGTCTGTGAAGCTTTCCAATTTCTGACGGTTGGAGGGGTTCTTTTGCCGTTTGGAGGACTTCTTAACAGCCTGCGAGGAGAGCTGACCCTCAGAGAGAAGGGCATAGCGGATCTGCGGATATTCCAGACCGAAGGGGAGTGTACCCTCTGTCAGCAGGATCTGCCCCGGCAGGGGAAGCTGTACCAGAGGGAAGGCCGAGCGGGCGGTGATGCCCTGCTCCTCCAACTGCTGTTCCAGAAGCTCTCCCCGTCTGCGGTTACCGCAGAGGATCACGGTACCGTATTGGTTCTTGCGATAAAAATTCAGATCTGTGGTAAGCACATCGAGATTGCCGCCGTAGGCAGGGAGCTGTTTGGCAGTGAAGCTGAGAAGCTCCTTGGGAGGCAAGCCCTCGGGATAGGAGGAGGCGAGGAAGGTGTCAAAATATACTACCCTCCTTCGGGGATAGTCACTGCAGAAGCTGTCCCAATCCTTGCTGTAGTTGCACAGCTCGCCACAGAGGATGCCTCCAGCCAGAAGCTGATCCAGCCGCAGGCCCTCTTCCTCCCTTGCTCTGTCTGCGGTACGCTGAATGTTGCCGTGGTCGCAGAAGCAAAGGACAGTGTCCTCGCTGAGATAGTCCCCGGCACAGGCGTAGTCCGGATAGATCAGAGAGATATAGCGATCCGAGGCGGCGAAATAGGTATCCTGTTCCAACGCTTCGGCATCTGCATCCAAGGTCCGCAGGAGCTGTTCGTGAGGCACCTTCCGACGGCGGAAGCGCTGGGCCAAGGCTCGGATCTCCTCTGCAAGCCCCTTCCGTCCACCGGGATGGAGCTGGGCCACAGCCTCCGCTACCGGGAGAAGGAGGATCTCCTCTACATTATCAATACGTCTCTGGGTCAGGGGATCGAAGACACCCATCGTGTCGATCTCGTCACCGAAGAATTCCATACGCACAGGCTGACTCATACCGGGAGAGAAAATGTCCACGATACCGCCTCGGACGGAGAACTGTCCCACACCCTCTACCAGCTCACTTCTGCTATAGCCGCAGGAAAGCAGTTGCTTCAGAAGGGTCTCGATGGACAGCTCCATACCGCAGTGCAGACCCAAGGCACAGTCCAGAAGCCTCTCCTTGGGCATGGTACGCATGGACAGGGCTTCATAGGAGCAAACCAGAAGGGGACAGCACTCCTGAGATAGGGAGTGGAGTAGCTCGATACGCTTGTGCTCCCACTGTCGGGAGACACCTGTGACGCAGTAGAAGGTCCAGTCTCTTACAGGTAGCAGAGGGACACTGACACCTAAAAAGCTCTCCAATTCCCCCTGCACCCGTCGGGCAGTGGTGTCATCCTGACAGACCACCACCATAGGTCGGCCTGTCTCTTCCCGAATGGCGGCAAGCATGTGGGAACGGGCGATCTGCCCCACACCGGATATGGCTGAGACTCTTCCCTTGGAAATCGCCTGTAGCAGTGTTTGGAATTCCTGACTTTGGGACAGGAGCTTCAGTAAAGGTTTCATGGTTTTCCCTCCTTTTCCTATGAGAAACGACACAAGGCGGAAATCGGAAGCTGGTCCGATTCCCGCTATATGTCTTTTAAATCGTCAAATTATTTACTTCCGTTATACAAATTGGCTGCCTTATAGACTCCGTTTTCCAGAAGCTCCAGGGCGGCATCGGCAGCCCGCTCCAGAGCAGGGCCGAGGAGCTTCTCCTCCTCCGGGCGGAAGGCGGAAAGCACCCAGTCAGCCAGCTCGTAGTCCGGGTGGGGTTTGGCGCCTACACCGATCTTCACTCTGGGGAAGCTCTGGGAATTGATGGAGCCGATGATGGATTTGATCCCGTTGTGTCCTCCTGCAGATCCGTCTGCACGGATCCGAAGGCGACCCACATCCAGAGAAATATCATCAAACAGCACAATGATCCGTTCCGGCGGCAGCTTGTAGAAATTGGCGGCATCCATAACAGACAGGCCGGAAAGGTTCATGAAGGTCTGGGGCTTGAGGAGGATCAGCTTCTGACCCTTGTACTGCCCCTGACCGTAGAGACCGCGGTACTTGGCACGGTCAACCTTAATGCCCAGCTTGTTGCTCAGGGCATCAATGGCCCGAAAGCCTGCGTTGTGCCGAGTGCGGGCATAGTTGTCTCCGGGATTGCCAAGGCCGACGATCAGCCAGTCGCAGGCAGGTTTCCGAAACAGCATCAGAACAGCAGGTTGGAGATCGGTGCCTCGTGATAGATGCACTTGATCGCCTTGGCAAAGTGAGATGCGGAGTCGATGTAATGGATCTTGTCACCCTTGTACTCCTTGGGAGCGGGGATGGTATTCAGCAGCAGCAGCTCTTCCAGACAGCTGTTCTCAATACGCTCCAGAGCGGGATCGGACAGAACACCGTGGGAAACACAGGCATAAACGGCGGTAGCGCCCTCGTTCTTGATCGCCTGAGCGGCCTGACACAGAGTGCCGGCGGTGTCTACGATATCGTCATAGATGATGCAGGTCTTGCCCTTGACGTCACCGATGATATTCATGACCTCGCAGACATTGGGACGGGGACGGCGCTTGTCAACGATGGCCAGACCCATGTGCAGTTCCTTGGCGAAGGCTCTGGAACGGCCTACGGAGCCGATGTCGGGAGAGACCACGCAGAAGTCCTCGTGGTTACAAATTGCCTCGTCAAACTTGGAGAGGTAATACTTGACAAACATGCTCTTGCCGAAGAGATTGTCCACAGGGATGTCAAAGAAGCCCTGGATCTGAGAAGCGTGGAGATCCATGGTCAGCACACGGTCAGCGCCGGCGCTGGTGATCAGGTTGGCAACCAGCTTGGCGGTGATGGGCTCTCTGCCTCTTGCCTTGCGGTCCTGACGAGCATAGCCGAAGTAGGGGATAACAGCGGTGATGCGGTTTGCCGATGCACGACGGAAGGCATCGATCATAACCAACAGTTCCATAAGATTATTGTTGACGTCGGGTCTGCAGGTGGGCTGTACAACGAATACGTCGCAACCACGGACAGATTCAGCACCTGTGACGCAGGTTTCGCCGTCAGCGAAGGACTTCACAGTGACTTCGCCAATGCCGATGCCCAGTTCTGTGCAAATGCCGCGAGCCAGTTCGGGGTGGGCATTGCCGGTGAATACTTTGATTTTCTTTCCGCTTTCGTTCATGATAGGTACCTCTCTTTATTCCGAGTCCGGGGGACTCTTGATTTTTTGTGTTTACCTTGCCGATGAGATCAGATCTTGTGCTTGGATGCCCAGTCCTTCTTGTTGGACTGTCTGTTTCTCCCAATGCCCAGGGCATTGTTGGGAACGTCTTCGGTAATGGTGGAGCCGGCGCCGATATAGGCTCCCTCTCCGATGCTCACGGGAGCCACCAACACGGTGTTACAGCCGATAAAGGCCTCGTCTCCGATGAGGGTGCTGTGCTTTTCCACACGGTCAAAATTGGCGGTGGCAACACCGCAGCCGATGTTGCAGTCCCGACCGGTCTCGGTATCTCCCAAATAGGTCAAATGGGATACACGGGTATTTTCTCCCAGCTTGGTCTGCTTGGTTTCCACAAAGCTGCCTACAAAGGCATTTCTGCCCAGGTCACTGCCCTCACGGATGTGGGCAAAGGGGCCGATATGAACCTCTGCGGCGGTCTTGGAGCGATAGACCTGGGAGGCATTGACGGTAGCGCCCTCGCCGATCTCCGAGTCCTCGATGACAGACCAAGGGCCGATGCAGGCTCCGGCGCGGATCAGGGAGGAACCGCGGATAATGGTGCCGGGGAGGAGTCTTGCGCCCTTTTCAAAGCGAACGGTGGGGGCAATATAGCAGCTCTCGGGATCCATGACATCTACTCCCACACGGCCTAAGCGAAGGGTCTGATCCCGTCTCAGCAGGGGGATCAGCTCAGGGAAGGCGGCAGGGGATTCTACACCGTAGAAGCCTTCAAAATCTGTCAGAGCAGTGCTGTATTGGTGCAGGAAGCGAGAGAAGGTGAATTCCTGATCCAGTGCATCCATGAGGGTCTGTCGGTTGACCAGACGGGCGGGGCTTTCATAATTGCGGGCGCTTCCCTTCAGCATGGGCAGATACAGTGTGGGGCCTGTGAGAATGGTGACCTCCTCCTCAGATTCCTCTGCGGTAGACAGGAAAACGTGGAGCTGGTCTGCAGGGTCACTGTCGCCGGAGGTCATGACCTCTGCCTCAGGGGGGAGACACTGTCTTGCCATAGGCAGGTAGTTCTCGTGACAGACCAGGAAGAAACGACCGATCCCACTGTCAAACAGAGCATGGCTCAGCCAAGTCAGCAGAGACTCTCCCAAAATGGGAGAAAGCATGGTGGGCAGGGGATATCCGGTTTTCGGGCAGTCATCCGGCACAAAAATAACGGCAGATAATCCATTCATAGGGGAGTACACCTCTTTTTCTATCTGTAGCCGCCCCACGGGTCTGTGCTTCGAAGGCCGATTTCGGGACGGCATAGTGCTTCCTTATACATTATAGCAGATAATCCCTCATTCGTCCACTGATTTCCGAAAATTAAATCAAAAATCCGAAAAAAGAAGCTCCAAGGCCGTTGCGCCCTATCTCTGACAGCAAAAATAGGGGAGTTCATCATACGGGGATGGGGGGAGAAAGTCCTGTTTTCTTCCCCAAAGAGATTTTGCGGTTCTGAAAGGAGGCGACCTTGCATATCCTTCCTATAGGGAGGGAATACTATGCAGACAAAATCCAAAGAGCAGCTACGGGTATATCGGCTTTGCGGGCTTCTGATCCTGATGGCCTGCTGTTTTCGCAGCTTTGCGGTACTGAGAGAGCCGATGAAGGAAGGAACGGGGGAGATCTTTCAGCGGCTCCCGTATATCGAAAAGGAAAAACAGCCTTCTACAGCGCCTCCGACGGTTTGTCCCACCGTACCTGTAGACAGTAGCTTAGTGGACATTGACAACCGCTGTGGAGCGGTATTTGGGGAGCAGGAGCTGTTCCAAATGCCTCTGTCTTTCCGCATTACGGAGGAGCCCTGCATTCTGATCGTCCATAGCCACGGCAGTGAGGCCTATCGGGAGAAGGAGGGCTACCGAAGCTCCGATCCGGAGGAGAATGTGGTCCGTGTAGGCAGAGAGGTAGCAGAGCTTCTCAATGCCGCAGGGATCTCCACCCTTCACGACACCACCCTGCACGATGAAACAAGGGGCTATGACTCGGCCTATCAGGAATCTGCCAAGGCCATTGCGGACTATATGGAGGAATATCCGAATATCCAAATGGTCATTGATATCCACAGAGATGCGGTAGAGGACGCAGCGGGACGGCAGAAGGCGATGACGACCCTCATAGAGGGACAGCCTGTTGCCAAGCTCCTGCTGGTTATGGGTACGGATCTTTCCGGACAGACGCACCCAAATTGGCAGAGGAATCTGTCCTTTGCCATGAAGCTGCAGAGCGTTCTGCGACAGGAGCACAAGGAGCTTTTGCGACAAACCAGCCTGCGAGCCTCCCGATATAACCAGCATCTCAGCCCCTTTTCCATCCTGTTGGAGGTAGGCAGTGCAGGGAATTCCGGGGAGGAGGCGCTTCGGGCCGCAAGATACTTTGCCGAGGCCCTGAGCGATCTCCTCTTTGGTCTGGATGCTTCAGAGCCCTAAATCTCTCAGGAACTGCGGATTGTACTTGCGTTTCGGACAAATCCGTGATATGATAAGAGGAAGAAATGTGAACTGCCATGTGTAGTGACAAAGAGAGGAAAGAAGGAGGCGGCCAGCTTGGAACAGAAGCGTGATTCTGCCACAGAGCAAACCATTTTCTTTGCGCCGAATCAGGAGCAGAGCCCTGTTACCGATCCTACCCCCAAAGCCGAGAACGAGACATCGGGACAGAAGACAGCTCCTGCCAAGGAGGAAAATAACACCCATCAGCGAGAGAAGCTGATCTCCCGTATGAGTCGGAGGAGACAGCCACCCCCTGCCGAGCCGGCGACCAATCATAAAGAGGTGACCGTAGTACCCCAGCCTAAGCGGAAGGCCAAAACTCCGTGGTCTGTGGCTTGGAGCATCAGCACCTATGTTTGGAAAATTGCTCTGGGGCTGATCCTGGTGATCGGGATCCTGCTGATCGGCATGGTGGGCTATCTCAGTGTTTCGGAGTATAATCCTGCCTATGCAGAGGCGGCGAAGCGGGGCAGCGTCAACCGAACGGAAAGCCTGACCAACCGCACGCTGTCTATTCTGAGCTTTAACACCGGCTACGGCGGTCTGGGCTATGAGGCGGACTTCTTCATGGACGGCGGCGAGGGAGTCCTGCCGAAGGATGAGGAAAGCGTAGAGAATAATATGGAAGGCGTCGGCAATGTACTGCGGAGCAGAGAGACGGACTTCATCTTCCTGCAAGAGGTGGACACGGATGCCCAGCGGAGCTTCGGCAAGAACCAGTGGCTGAGCTATGAGCATGTCCTGAAGGATTACGAAAGCCGTTTTGCCCTGAACTATTCCTGCAATTATGTACCCTATCCTCTCACAGAACCCTTGGGAGAGATCCACTCCGGACTTGCCACCTACAGCAAGTACGACATCCTTTCCTCCACCCGTTACAGTCTGCCCAATGCCCTTACCTGGCCCACTCGGACAGCCGGCATGAAGCGCTGTCTCCTGGTCAGCCGTATCCCCATCGATGACAGCGACAAGCAGCTGGTGCTGATCAATGTCCATATGGAGGCTTATGACGACGGTACCACAAGGGCGGAGCAGACCGCCCAACTCCTAAAGCTGGTGAAGGAAGAGTATTCCAAGGGAAATTATGTCATTGCGGGGGGAGATTTTAACCAAAGCTTCCCCAAGAGCGAGGCATTCCCTCAGGTCAATGAGGAATACTGGACTCCCGACAAGCTGAGTCCCATCTTCGCCGGTTGGCAATATGCCTTTGATGACAGCAGACCTACCTGCCGTCTGCTGAACCAGCCCTATGATCCCTACAGCGAGGAAACCCAGTACTATGTCATAGACGGCTTCCTGGTATCTCCCAATGTTACCGTAGACAGTGTAGAGACCCTGAATTACCACTTCCGCTACAGTGACCACAACCCTGTCCTCTTGGAGTTCACCCTGAACCTTGACACAGAGGCAGAAGAAAGCGAATAAAAATCAAGAGGCTATCTCAAAATGATCACAGCATTTTGAGATAGCCTTTTTTGTTCATACCCTTGACCCTGTTGCAACCTAGATCATGGCTCACCGAGGGGAGAGGGCATGTATTTAGCCCCGTGACTTGGGAGAAAATGTGGAACGAACGTAGCTTGCGGCGGTGTCTAAGAGGGCAGTGGGGACGGTGTGCAGGTAGCGTTCTTCCCCAGCGATCTCTGTTGCATGGGGGACACGGTAGGCACCGGCATCTGTTCCCAGACCGATGAGACCGCCGTGATTTGCCACAAAGGTGACATTTTCCTGTTGCTTTCGCAGAAGGGGGCTCAGTACCTCATCGGGGAAGCGACCACAGCCGATCAGATTTCCTATGGTGGAGAGCGTAGGCACCCAAAGGGTACGGGTTTTTGCAAGACGGAGCAGGGTTTCCTCACTGAAAAATGCGCCGTGCTCCACAGATTCTCCACCTGCATCTATGGCGGCCTGTACGGCAGAATCTCCGTTGGCGTGGAGCATCACCGCAAAGCCCTCCCTGTGGGCAAGGTCGATCAGGCGGCAGATCTCGTCAGGGGACAGGCCATCTTCTGTGAGGGTATTTGCTTTGGAAAAATCAATGAGACCGGAAATCATGATCTTGACAAAATCCGCCTGCTTCTCGTGAAGCTCGTCCAGAAGCCGCCGATAGTCCTCGACGGTCTCAAAGCCACGGCCGATAAAACTGCCGTAATGCCCCTTTTTGTAAATGGGGAAGCCGGGACTGCGGTAGTCGATGCCGTATTCTGCGGCAAGGGATCTTGCTCGCAGGCTGACACCCCAAGCATCCCCACCGTCTCGCAGGAGGGTAACGCCCTGCTTTCGGTATTCCTCCAGCCGTGAGCGAATGAGGTGATCACAGGGCTTCTCTCTATGGGCTCCTATGGCCTTGCGAAAATCCACCCCATCCAGAATCATGTGCATATGTAAATCGTACCGAATAGAAATCGCCTCCCAAAATAATGATGCAATCGGCGCTTGCCCCGGCTTCTCGGCAAAGCAAGGCCCTTATGGAAACAGCCGCAACCTTGCAGATCCTCCTTGCATATAGTCCAAGCCCCCGTTCCCCGTATGGAGATCATGCCGTAAAGTAGGCTTTTGCACTGTCGGAGTAGGCGAAAAGAGCCTTACACAGCTCTAACAGGGTGCCGGTCTTGCCGTTGCCGTAGGTATCGGCGCTATACTCCAAAGTGGAGGACACAGGGGTATCCCCGTCATAAGCCTGCACCGACACCACGGCTCTCAGCTCTGCGGCTAAGAGGCTGTCCACAGTGAACACGTAGTAGCCCAAGGACGCATTATATAGCTCGGGGTTGCTTGCGGTGGCGGTCTTGACAGCACCCTGTGTATCTGTATAGGAGATCCGCAGGGTCAGTGCGGTGGGATCGCCCTCATAGGCAGTGGGGTCAAAGATGAAGCGCAATGCCACTCTGGATTCTAAGCTCAAGGCCTTGCCCACCCAAGTGAGGGGAGCATTCTCCAAATCATTCAGAACTGCATTGGTATTACCGAAGGTCACGGCCTCCGTATCGGACAGATAGGCCTTGTGTGTTTCTGTCATATTGCAATCTGCAAGGCTGTCTGTTCGGTAGCTCTTGAATATCTGCGCCTTTGAGCCGTAACGCAGCAGATCTGCACAGAGGATCTTCAAGCCTTCGGCTCTGCCGGAGTGGTTCAGCTGGGAATAGGCATAGGTGGCGATGCTATATTCATCCACAGGGGAATAATAGGGCTGTCCCTCCTTCGTCCCGTAGAGGACAGAAGAGATCCTGTCATTCATCTGCACAGCGGTCAGCCCGTCCAGAGTGAAATAATAGTAATTCCCGTTCTCCACAGGCAACAGGCGAAGGGTGGTAGTGCCGGTAAAATCGTTGCCTGTATAGGTATCTACGGTGCTTTCGATATAGACGGTGGACAGATCGTAGGCCTCCAGCATGGTCTTGGGTACCAGAAGATTCATGGAAATATCACCGGCAAGATTCAGACTGTGGTTCAGCTTCAGGGTGGCATCCTCTACAGGCTCTTTGATCTCTACATTGCCACAGGGACAGACCCCGTTGGAATAAGTATGGGCTTCTGTTACGGCATATCCGCAGACACAGGCCCTCTTGTGCGTGCCGTCTGCAAGCTCCTCGTAGGTATAGCTGTGGGGGGTGGCTGTGTAGCTTGCATAAACCGTCAGATCGGAGGAAACATTGGTCAGTACCGCATCCTTCCCATCCTCGGTCTTCCATCCGTCAAAGTGATAGTGCATCTGCTCGTCGGGGGCTTTGGTAGGAAGGTCTGCGGTATAAACGGCAGTTTCACCCATATATACGGTTTTACGCTGTAATATCTTTCCGTTCTCATTGCGGAAGATCGCAGTATAGATCCCGTCGGGCATCAGCTTCTTCGGCCCGATGTAAATATAGTCTACAACAATATCTCCGGCAGTTCCCTCCGTATTGGATACAAAGTTGTGGAATTCCAGAGCAATGTCACTGATCGTTCCTGCATTGGCAAAGGTGGTTGTGGGGAAGCTTGAGGCAGATGAACCTGCATCAATATCCTCCTGGGTATACATATATACGGTAGCGGTCATATATTTGCCGTCGGAAACATAGTTCGTTCCCAATTTATAGGGTCTGTCATAGGTAGTGACCGCAGTGCCGTCCTCGGTCTTGGTGTACCAAAGTCTGATATAGGGATTTGCCCCGGTGGTGGCACTCATATTGCTGATGCGGAAGCGAACCTGCATGACCTCGGCATACTTGGGATTGTAGGCAAGGGGTGCAGTTCCTGCGGCATAGGGACTTAGCTTAACGACGGTGCTTTTGGAAGCATCCCAGTTAGGGACCTTGATCTTGACAACACCGGGGTCGGTATAGACAGCGTGAGATACATCCGCAGAGCCGCTGGATGCGATCCAGCGGGAAGTACCGTCAAAGTTCAGCCGTCCGTACTGAGCGCCGTACTTGTACTTTTCTCTGGCGGCAGTATCGTCATTGAAGTCAAAGTACAGATTATTCTCAGTGGGTCTTCGCCCTACATGAAGATTGACAGAACCAACGGTAACAGCCTGACCGTTTGCGCTCTTGTACTGAATGGTAACGGTATAATCCTGTACTGCGGAAGCATCATAGGCAGGAGAATAATCCAAATAATAGGTATTGGGTTTCACACCGTCGGTGCCTGAGGTGTGGATGATCTCACCGCTACCGCCGAATTTGTCGAAGCTATAGGTCAGGCGAAGATCCGCCACCATTAGGGTGTCTACGCT
>JAFOZC010000051.1 GCA_017391305.1 Oscillospiraceae bacterium
GGATCGACCCCAAGCACCCCCTGCTGAAGCAGTTCCGAGAATATATCGAAAAGGAATTCCCCCATTTCCCCAACTGTCCCTACCTGCCGGAGCTGGACAGCAACAAGAAGCTGATCTTCAAGCTTCTGCTAAAGAAACGCTACCGTGCAGTCCTTGGAATTTTCAAACTCAAAACCCTCTTAGGCAAATAAAAACAGCCATCGCCGTGACCAACTTCGGTCACGGCGATTTGCTGTATATGGTGATAATGCCCAAATTTCAGTTTGTCCCTCTGTTGGAGCGAATGAATAATAAATAATTGTGGTATCCCTTCGGGATGGATTTAAAATAATGGCTTCGCCATGGGAATTACACCCATTTTTTAAATCTTCGGCGTAGCCCGAAATTTTAATTCTTCATCCTTCATCATTCATTCTTCATTATTCCGATTTGTGCGACGGTCGGGAGGGATAAATCGGAATTTTGACAGCCAATCTCTCTTTTTCTTGCAATTCCCTATTCCCCGTGATAAAATTGGATATATATTCCTATCGGAGGTATCATCTATGGGTAAATTCACAAGATTTCTGTCCCTGTGTCTCTCCCTGATCCTACTTTTCTCCCTTGTTCCTATGGCTATGGCGGAGACCAAGCCCACCACTAAGGCTGTGGATATTTCTTCTATTTCCGTCCCTGCCTATTCCGGGGGAACTTCTTCCGGCTGGATGGTGTATGACGGCGGTCTGGGGACTGCCATCGGTAATACCGGTGGGGAGTCTAAGATGCGGATCGTCACCGGCACCACTACCGCCCAGTATTCTACCTACCTCACCACCCTGAAGGACAAGGGCTATATAAAGCTTTTCGGCCGTACCGCCCCTGCCCAGTCCGGCACCAACCGCCACGACAAGCACCTGTCTCCCGATGGCACCTTCGTTCTCTACACCTACTGGACCCCTGCGGCAAAAGAAGTCCGTATCATCGTGGATACCCACATAGACACCTTCCGCACCTATAGCTATACCCCCGCCCCTGCGTGGGACGGCACCGGGCGGACAGAGGTCTATTCCTACTCCCTCCAATTTGCTACCGACGGACACCGTGACACCAGCACTGCCAACACCGAGCGTCGGAACAATTCCGGCACCCTCATGATCGTCAAGATGGCGGACAACTCCCTCTTCGTCATTGACGGCGGTAGCTCCCAGCAGATGGGCGACCGAGATTGCGAGCAGCTTTACGATTTCCTCCGTGACATCACCGGCACCTCTCAAGAGGAAAGAATAGTCATTAACACATGGTTCATTTCTCACACCCATTTTGACCACACCTCCGGGTTCCCCCGTTTCCTCCATAAGTACAATACAGAGCTGGAACTCCTAAACATCATGTATAACTTTGATATCGAAGGCTCTGCACAGAAATACATCCGCCGCGCCGCCCAGCTATTCCCCAATGCCAAGTACTACAAACAGCACACCGGAGAAAGCTTCACCATCGTGGGAGTCAAATTCGACATCCTCTACACTGTCGAAGATCGCTACACCCCCAACAGTAGCGGCAAGCTCCTCTTAAACGATGCCTCCTGTTTAGGGGATTATACGGAAGAAAACAACATTTCCACCGCCATGCGCATGACATTTGACGGCAAGACTATGCTCCTCACCGGCGACTTAGAGAAGGCAGATGCCCGACTCATGAAAATGTACCCTGCCGCCGACCTCAAGTGCGACCTTCTCCAGATCCCCCACCATGGCTTTGACGATCATACCACCTTGGTCAAAACCGTTGATCCTACGGTATCCTTCGTCAATCAGGCTGAAACCGCCATTATGAACCGCAAGGACACCTACGACAACACAGCCGCATGGAAACCCTATGCAGGTACCATCTACTACTGCGGAGACCGCACCGTAGGCTATGCCGCAGACACCGGTGTTTTCTATGACCGGCATTTTACCTCTGTGGATTACTTAGACTGGAAAGCACAGGCTTACCCCATTCGGGAAGAGAATCCCTATGACGGCACCTCCAACCCCACCTCCGACCCGGAATCCTACTACCGCTATACCCGTGTCACCGCTCTGACAAAAACCGACAGTGCATATGCCATCGTAGACGACAAGGTAGGCAGAGTCCTGTCCTACGATGCAACCACCGGAGAACTGGGTAATGCCAATCCCGTCTTTAAGAGTGGGGAGGAATACTACTTTGCCGCCTCCCAGCGTAAAAAAGTCAACTGGCTCATGAGCTATTCCTCCGCCGGAGTCAAGTCCGGTCAGGCTGTTACCGGCTCCACTACCTATTACGGCACCGTCCCCGTTTATAAGGGAACCGGGGACTATTGGGGAAGCCCCACCAAGGGTCGTTACCTCGCCATTGCCAACGGGGACACCTTTGAGTCCAAAGGTATGTACAGCTCCTTTGCGAGCATGTCTAATATGCTGGAAACTGCCTCCAAAGAACTGTGGATGGATCTCTTAGATGGTGGCTATTTCCTCATTTACCGCTATACCGGTGGCAGTTACTATCCCCTGTACCGTGACGGTAACGGCAATGTAACAACCATACATAACGGCTGGGGATCTGCCAAGATCACCCGGACCAAGATCAGCGCCCAGTCCGATTTCCTCCGCCATCGTCTCTATGCCTATAACGAAACTCCTGACACCATGCTCCTATACTGGACGGGTCACAAAGACTACTATACAGACATGGGTACCCCTCAGAACGATATCATTTCCTTAGTCACCGCAGACCTGCGGATCCTGTATCGGTTTGAGACCTTCCCCGGCTCCGGCGAGATCTTCTACGACGGTTGGAAAACAGAAAAAGAAGGCACCTATTGGGTCGAATTCACCAATGGCTACGCCTCCAACACTCCCGGGGATTATCCCATGGTCATTAAGTACAAGAACGCCTCCGGCACCGTAATGGAGCTGGGAGAACTTACCGTCCATGTAGAAAATTCCGCCGCAGAGCCTGAGGCAAAACAGTTGTTCTTCAGCTTCAACGACGATACAGAAGCCCGCATCAAATACAAGTACCGCACTCAGTACAGCGAGTACAACTTTGATGCCGCCTCCCGTTGGGATTTCCTCCAGTACCACGCAGATAACAAGGTCAACAGCACCACTGAAGGCACCGTTGACCGGGAAGAGGGTGTCCTGCGGATCTACACCGCAGACAATGATGCAGGGTGTCGGAACCTATCTTTCCGCACCTATGCCCTGGGGAACACACCACTGAAATTTGATCCCAAGAACAGCGAGGTGATCGAAGTCCGTTTCAAGATGGACAACCTGAAAACCGCCACCGGGAAGAACTCCTATTTCCGTCTCTGGTACTATAAGAACAACGGCTCTGGAGATGTCTACACCTACGAAAAGGACTATTATCTGGGCAGGGATTTTGTCTCCGACGGGAACTACATGACCATTACCGTAGACCTCTTTACAGCCCAAGAGATCGCCGCCCTGACCGCCGGGAGCCAGACTCCCACCCAGACCTTCAGCAGTTGCAGCCTCATTACCGGCCTGCGCCCTGCATTCCACAACCTGACCCTCATAGATCCTGCCAAGGAAGCCTCCGTTTCCGTAGACTATATCTACATCGGCTATAGGGCAGATACCCCCTCTAACCGATCGAAAGAGCCCCAATTGGACCCCGGCTTAAAGCTGTACCACAGTCTGTATCTGGCAAGTGATATCGGGGTAAATTACCTGATTCCCGAATCTGCCTTGGAAGGCTTCGATCCGGAAACCATATCCCTAACATGTACCTACCCCGACTATGTGGCAGATGGTAAAATCAAGGAAATCACCCGTGCCCTCACCCCTGTGCTGAAGGACAAGTATTACTACTTTACCTTAGACGGTCTTACCGCTGTCCATATGACCAATGAACTGACCACCGTTCTAACCGGCACCAAAGAAGGACAAGTCTACTACTCCCCCACAGATTCCTACAGCATCGCAAGCTACGCCTATTCCCAGCTTGCAAAAGAAGAGGCAAGCATGAAGCTAAAGGCCCTGTGTGCAGAGCTCCTGCGCTACGGTGCTATGGCACAGACCTATAAGGGCTACCGTACAGATGCCTTGGTAGACGCATCCATGACCACGGAGCAGAAGGCACTGCTTTGCGATTTGGAATCCGTCACCTTCGGTTCCAATAACAAGGTTCTGTCCCAGATCGCCGCTCCCAAGGTCACTTGGGCAGGTAAAGCACTGGTTCTGGACTCTAAGGTCACTGTCCGCTACATCGTGGATACCGACCTTGCACCGGAAGCTCTGACCCTCCGGATCCGCTATCGGGACTATGCAGGTAGCGAGAAGGAAGCTGTGCTGACAAATGCTCAGCCCTACAGTGATGCAGACGGTCGCTATAGCTTTGACTTTGACGGTCTCTTAGCCGCCGAGCTTCGCATGGTTCTGAGTGCTACGGTTTATGCAGATGGCGCACAGGTATCCGACACCTTGGTCTATAGCGTAGATACCTACGGTGCAACCAAGACGGGTTCCCTGCTGGATCTGTGCCGTGCCCTCATGGCATACAGCGACAGTGCAAGAGCCTTCTTCGCCTAATCCTAAAAATTCAAAACAATGCCCTATTGAGGAAGCCCCTCTTTCCCCAATAGGGCAACTTTTATGTCCCCTCTCAAATCGCAGTTTATCGCTTTGTTGGAGCGAATGAATAATGAATATTGAAGTCGCTACACTGATGAATAATTGATGTGTGGCTACGCCACGGATTGAAATTCATGGGCAAAACACATGTAAGTCGCCCTACAAATTTCAGTTTATCGCTCTGTTTACCGATGCGGTAGGCACTAAAGCCTCCCTTGTGTAAAGGGAGGTGGCACGGCGTAGCCGTGACGGAGGGATTGTGCGGTAAGCACTATAACATAAAATAAAATCAATGCGAAAACGAACAATTATCTATAAAATTTCTACGAATTTGCCTCATTCTGTGCGCAAATCAACCCCTACTGCGTCAATCCCTCACCGCCTTCGGCGGAGCTCCCTTTACACAAGGGAGCCTTTGGTCAGTGCGAACTTCAAACTGAGCGATAAACTGAAATTCACCGCAGAACAAGGGACGGTTTGTGGGCTGTATTACTTTGTTTGAATGTGTTACAGGGCAACTCCCTTGCCAAGATGAAAACAGCCCGTGCCGGGAAAAGCACGGGCTGTTTGGGGATGGTTGTTATAGGTGGCTTAGACGGTGTAGCCTGCCATGTAGGCATCCTGTTCGGGAGTCAGTGTATCGATCTGCAAACCTGCTCCTGCCAGCTTGAGACGGGAGACCTCGTCATCAATGGCCTTGGGAACCTCGTAAACAGCCTTGGACAGGTTCTTGCCGTTCTTCAGCATATATTCCAGAGACAGAGCCTGTACGGCGAAGCTGGTATCCATGATCTCTGCGGGGTGACCGTTGCCGGCTGCCAGATTGACCAGACGTCCCTCGCCGATGAGGTTCA
>JAFOZC010000052.1 GCA_017391305.1 Oscillospiraceae bacterium
AAAATGTTTCGATTTTGTCGGAAAACTCGTGATAATCCCGTAATTTCGTCATTGTCGTTAAACGACAATGACCGGGCGACCACAGGTCGCCCCTACGGTGTTATACGATAAACAGCTCGACAAATCGAAATTTAACGCTCTGTTTACCGATGCCCACCAAGCTCTTGGCTCTCCCACCGTCCATCGACACCCACCAAGCTCTTGGCTCTCCCTCCGGGAGAGCTGGCGCGAAGCGCCTGAGAGGGCTCACTGCACCGATTCTACCAACAAGCTACCCTCAGATCCACTGCACCGATTCTTCATACGAAATTGCATTCCTCCACGAACTGTCTGCACATCCCTCTCCCCCTCCCTTCGGGAGGTACCTCTCCCGGAGGGAGAGGCAAGGGCTGTGTGCGAATTTCAAACAGCCCGATAAATCGGGAAATTTGATAAAGCTGTGTGGGATATTTTTTGTGTGTGGGATGACAGGAACAGTATAGCATAGATCCTGTGAAAAAACAAGTTTATGTACAGTTTCGGTTCTTTTCGGCGGAAAGCGATGAGGCCCTTCTGCCCTTGCGCCTACAGCTATGGGGGACGGTTTGTCGGGGGAAGGGAAAAAAGATCCTGCGTTTTTTACAAATTGTTCACCCAAAAGAGAGATTTTCGGTTATAATGAAGAAAAACAGAAAGAAGGAGGTTTTCCCTATGGCAACACATGTACTGATCGTGGAAGACGATCACAATATTGCAGATCTCCTGCGGCTGTATTTGGAAAAGGATCATTATCAGGTCACCATTGCCCCCGACGGGCTGAAGGGAATGGAACGCTTTCGGGAGGAGCAGCCGGATCTGGTGCTTCTGGATGTTATGCTCCCCGGTCTGGACGGTTGGGGCGTATGCCGTGCCATCCGTGCCGAAAGTAAGACGCCCATCATCATGCTCACCGCCAAGAGCGAGACCGAGGATAAGGTCTTCGGCCTCAAACAGGGGGCTGACGATTACATTACCAAGCCCTTTGAGATGAAGGAGGTTCTGGCCCGTATCGAGGCCGTTCTCCGTCGCAGCGGTATGGCCCCGGAGAAGAACAGCCGCCGTCTGAGCTTTGACAAGCTCCTCATTGATATGGATGCCTTTGAGCTTACCGTAGACGGGAAGAAGGTCCCCATCCCTCCCAAGGAGATGGAGCTTCTGTTCCATCTGGCCTCTGCCCCCAATCGGGTTTATACCAGAAATCAGCTGTTGGACGAGGTCTGGGGCTTTGACTACTTCGGTGATACCCGTACCGTAGACGTACACATCAAGCGCCTGCGTGAGAAGCTGGAAGGGGTATCCGATCAGTGGGATCTGAAGACCGTCTGGTCTGTGGGCTATAAATTCGAGGTCAAGGCATGAGAACCACCTTTAGGCGGCAGGTGACACTGATCCTCTGTGTCCTTTCCGTTTCTCTTGTGCTGGTGGGCATCGGCCTTAGGATATTTCTCAGCCGCAGTCTGCAAAAGGAGCAATTCCACTCCCTGCACAGCACCACCAATGCCGCAGAATCTGTGGTAAGGGCATATCCTTGGTTTTATTTCAATTCCGGGGATCTGAAAATGAATCTGGCAGTGGCCGCGGCCTCCTCCGACAATGATATTCTCCTGTGCAGTGAGGATGGGACGATCTGGCTGTGTGCCAACCATATTCAGGATTGCAGTCACACAAATTACCGTCTCGGCAGTGCCACTGTCAGACGGATCTATGAGGGAGATACCGATGTGAGCAGTGCGGTTTCCCAAATATACGGCAATAAGCGCATCGCCGTGGCTCGCCCGGTGTATTCCGCTTTGGGAGAGACCTTGGGGATCTTGCTGGTTTCGGTGGAAAGCAGCAGTGCCACGGAGCTGTCTGCAAAGGCTCTGCGGATCTTTGCCGTCACCGCACTTTCCGTCCTGCTGGTCATTGTGCTGACTCTGCCCTTCCTATCCCGTCGGGAGACCATGCCCATTCGGGATCTGGCCGCCGCCGCCCGAAGCATTGCCCACGGAAATCTGTCTGTTCGTGTGCCGACGGGGAATACCAACGAGGAGATCGAGGAGCTGTCCGTGGCCTTTAACAACATGGCGGTAAGCTTGCAGAATGTAGAGACCGTCCGTCAGGAATTTGTTGCCAATGTATCCCATGAGCTGAAGACCCCCATGACCACCATATCCGGCTATCTGGACGGCATGCTGGACGGAACGATCCCGGAGGAAAAGCACGCCTATTACATGGAGCTGGTCTCCACAGAGGTACGCAGGCTTTCCCGTCTAGTGCGGAACATGCTGGATGTGTCC
This sequence comes from Oscillospiraceae bacterium, assembly GCA_017391305.1. Lineage (GTDB taxonomy): Bacteria > Bacillota > Clostridia > Oscillospirales > Oscillospiraceae > JAZOXB01. The sequence continues at coordinate 2,298 of JAFOZC010000052.1, forward strand.
CGTCTTCGGGATCAGGGGATCCCCAAGGAGAAAATGACAGCTTTCGACATTTGCGAAACCGCAGGGCAGGCCCTTCTGAGCTTTGAACAGCGGATCAATCGGAAGGAGCTGAATGTGGACATCCAGATGCCGGATCTGGGACTCCGTGTCCACGGTGCAAATGACCTGATCACCCAGGTACTGTACAATCTGATCGACAATGCGGTCAAATTCGTTGACCGGGAAGGGACGCTCCGCATCCTCATTTCCCAGCAAGGTTCCCGAGCGGTAGTCACCGTGGGCAATACAGGCCCTGTGATCCCGCCGGAGGAGCTGCCTCTGGTCTTTGACCGCTTCCATAAAACAGACAAGAGCCGTTCCACCGACAGAGACGGAGCCGGTCTGGGTCTGTATATCGTCAAAACCATCATCCATGCCCACGGTCAGGACGTCTATGTCAGTAGCCGAGAGGGCAATACGGAATTTACCTTTACACTTCAGGCTCTTTGATTCTTTCGGAAAGGAGGGGATGTCATGGAGCAATTTCCCAATTCCTATGGCACAGGGCGAGATCCGCAGAAGCAGGATTCTCATTTGCTCCCCATTGCTCTGCTTCTGCTGTGCTGTGCCTTTATACATGGCCTCACCTTCTCATATCTTTTTCAGAAGCCCGCTCCCGCCCGAGAGGAGCGTCCCACCTTGGCTCTGGAGGGTCTTGCCGAGAGCCTTGCTCCGGAGCAGGAAACGGTAGAGGATCGTTGTGGCTTGGGTCTGACCCTGTCGGAGCTCAGCGGAGTGGAAAAGCGCTTCTGGTCTCTGCCGGAGGGTGTCTTCATCCAACAGGTCGATCCCCAAGGCAAGGCCTATGCCGCAGGTCTCCGTTCCGGAGATCTGCTCATGGAGATCGGCGGCCAATCTGTAAGCAGTACGGAGGACTGCCTCAGCCGGCTGGAGAGCGCCAAGGGCTCTCTGACCCTGACCTACTACCGAGAAGGCCGCCAATACACCGTCTCTATCCCCAACGGGGATATTTCCTCCTAAACCCCAGTTCCGTTAGTCGGGAGAAGGGAAGCCCCCTTCCTGCAAGCATATAGAGTAGTCATAATAAATGATGTTATGACTGCTCTTTTTTTGTTTATTCATGGGCTTGGATAGGATATCTGCGGAAGATGTGTTGACAAATCTTTTTCTGTTTACTATACTAATACATAGAACTTGGTCTTGGCGGTGCTACTGTTGTTTGCGGTGGATTGCGGCAAGATGAGGTAAATTTTGCGTGAAAAAAGGTGAAACATCAATATGAAATCTGTCCTTCGTCTCATGGCCCTTTTGTTGGCATCGGTTATGGTGTTTGGACTGCTGTCGGGCTTTGCCTTTGCACTGTCTGTCAGCGATTCCGGATTTACCAAGGTCGGCCCTCTGCCCAATGAATATGAGGCCACCCAGGGTATGTGTACCGACGGTAAGTACATCTATACCTTCAAGATGCCCAGCGGCAATAACGATTTAGCGAGGATCTACCGCACCGACATCAGTACGGGAACTACCATCCTGATGCACGTGACCTATGATACCTCCCTAACCAATTTCCTGGCGCTGGGTCACGGAAATGACATGTGCGCCGTGGTACATGAGGGTGTCACCTATTTGTATCTTACCACCATGTACCACCGTTCCCACAGCTCCTTTGCCACCCACAGTATCTGGAAGTTCCGTGTGACCGGAGACACCGTAGAGAAGGTTGCCAATTATGATGTATTGGAATACGGCACCGATGATATGGACTTCACCGGTCTGACGGTGTACGAGCAGACAGATAAGGATGTGACTCTCCTGAGCGCAGACGGCAAGTATATCTATACCATCAAGATCGGTCTGGATCAGCCCAGCGGGATCGTCCACTGTCAGTACATTTTCTCCATCAACTATACCTCCGCACCTACTCCCACCGGAGCGCCTACCTACACCTATGAAAGCGGTGGCACCAGATATTACGACGTCCAGGGCATGACCTACGATAACGGCAAGCTCTATTATGTCATGACCGCAGGAGAGAACAAGACCCCCAGAAAGCACAACTATATTTTCGCCTACGAGGTGGGAGACATCACCAGCACCGCCACCCGTAATGCCATCCTTTCGGAAAGCATCTATGTTACCTCCTCTACCTACAGCTATTTTCTGGAGATCGAGAGTGTAGATATTCATGACGGAACCATGTACTTCTCCGCCAATGCCGGCAAGTATGGCTATTATGACGACTATGACTTTGCGGGAAAGCTGAAGCATTCCTTCGCCGTGACCCCGGAATATACCGTCAACTTCTGTGACGAGACAGGCAAGAGCCTCCAAAGCATCACCGTCAAGGAGGGACAGACTGCCACCTATACCGGAGCTACCCCTACTAAGGCCTATGATAGCAGCTACCACTATAGCTTCCGGGGATGGCTCGACTCTGTAGGAGGCGCCTCTGCGGATCTGAGCAAGGTGAAGGGAGATATGACCGTCTATGCCGGCTTCACCGCCACAGCCCACAGCTATACGGAAGAAATTACCCTTCCCCCCTCCTGCTCTGCGGAAGGCTCCAAGACCCTGAGCTGTTCCTGCGGCAGAAGCTACAAGGAAGCCATTGCCGCCACAGCCCACAGCCCCGTTGTAGTCAACGCAAGGGAAGCCACCTGCACCCAAGAGGGCTACAGCGGAGACACCGTCTGCAGTGTATGTAACAAGAGCCTTGCAACAGGCACAGTGATCGAAGCTCTGCCCCATAGCCCTGTGACAGACAAGGGCTATGCCCCCACCTGCTCTGCCGCAGGTCTCAGCGACGGCAGTCACTGCGGCCTCTGCGGCAAGGTTCTGGAAGAACAGCTTGCCCTTCCTCCTCTGGCGCACAGCCTCAAGCTCATCCCCGGCAAGGAGCCCGGCTGTCTGAGCTCCGGCCTTTCCGACGGTCTGGTCTGCGACACCTGCGGCACAGTGATAGAGCCTCAGGCCGTTCTGCCCCGTTTGGGTCATGAATATCGCTATGAGGATCAGGGGGATCGGCACAAGGGTACCTGCATCCGTTGCGGTAAGACGGTCACGGAGGCCCATAGCTTTGTCGACGGCCGCTGTGTCTGCGGCGCCGGCATCGAGCTGAACGATGTGGACGAGAACATCGTGATCCAGCACTCTCTGAATCTGGCAAGTGATATTTCCGTGAACTATGCGGTAAAAGCCTCCCTTCTTACAGGCTATGACAGCTACTATTTGGAATGCAAGATCCCCGTTTATGAGAATAATGTACAAACCGGCACTCGCACCGTCCAAATAGCGCCGGTTGCCAAGGGGAGCTATTACTACTTCACCTTAACAGGCCTCAATGCCGCCACCATGAATCATCAGGTCAAGGCGACCCTGATCATGGACAAGCAGGGGCAGACCGTCACCTCTCCCACAGACAGCTACAGCATCGCAGACTATGCCTATGCTCAGCTGAACAAGGACAGCGCCTCGGAAACGCTGAAGGCGCTGTGTGCCAATCTCCTGCGCTACGGCGCTCTGACCCAGATCTACAAGAACTACTGCACGGACAGCCTCCCGGATGCCAAGCTCACCACAGCGCAGAGGGCATATCTGACAGCCTTGGACAAGGTGGTCTTTGATGATGTGAACCGTGTCTTTACAGACCTGTCTGCCCCTGTCGTGACTTGGGCAGGCAAGGCGCTGATCTTGGACAGCAAGGTCACCTTGAAATTTGTGGTAGATGCCACAGGCTTTGAGGCAGATCCCACAGAGCTGGAGCTTCACATCGGCTATGTGAACACCGAGGGAAAGCCTCAGACTGCGATCCTCAAGGATCCTACTCTCTACCAGAGCGGCACAAGGCGCTATAGCTTCGACTTTGACGGTCTCCTTGCCGCAGAGCTTCGCAGTCCTGTTTCCGCCACCGTATACCACGGGGGACGGCAGGTATCCGCAACACTGGAGTACAGCGCCTCCTCCTACGGCAACGGCAAGAGCGGCGATCTGCTGAACCTTTGCAAAGCACTCATGGCCTATTCCGACAGTGCAAAAGCCTACTTCACAGCCTAAGCGCCCCCATACTGTATGAAACCCCATATTATAATAAAGGAGAGCTTTATATGAGAAACCTTATCCGTCCCCTGTCCTGTCTGCTGGTTCTGGCTCTGGTGCTTGGGCTGTTGCCGGGCTTTGCCTCTGCCCTGTCCATCAGCGATTCCGGCTTCACAAAAATCGGTGACATTCCCAATGACTATGTAGGAACGCAGGGGATGTGTACCGACGGCAAGTACATCTACACCTTCAAAATGCCTAACGGAAACGAAAATCTGGCACGTTTTTACCGCACCGACATCAGTACGGGAAAAACCATCCTGATGCATGTGACCTATGACACCTCTCTGACCAATTTCTTGGCTCTGGGTCACGGCAACGATATGTGTGCCGTGGTACACAAGGGTGTGACCTACCTGTATCTGGCTACCATGTACCACAGAAGCCACAGCTACTTCGCTACCCACAGCATCTGGAAATTCAAGGTCACCGGCGATACCATTGAAAAGGCCGCCTATTACGATGTCATTGAGTACGGCACCGACGATATGGAATTCACAGGCCTGACTCTGTACAAGCAGACCGACAGCGGTGTGACCCTCCTGAGCTCCGACGGTAAGTATATATACACCATAGATCTGGCTCACGATCAGCCCAGCGGAACCGTTGACTGTCAATGGGTCTTCACCATCAACTACACCAGCCCTCCCACCCCTACCGGTGCGCCTAAGTATAACTACCAGAGCAGCAGCGGTTCTACCTATTACGGCGTGCAGGGCATGACCTACGACAACGGCAAGCTCTACTATGTCATGACCGGCAGCCAGAGTAGCTCTACTGCAAAGGACAACTACATTTTCTGTTATGATATTGAGAATTTCACCGACAAGAGAAATGTGACCGCCATTGCCGATGAGAGTATTTTCGTCACCTCCTCTTACTACCAGTTCTTCCTGGAGTTTGAAAGTGTGGACATTCATAACGGCACCATGTATTTCTCTGCCAACGCAGGTAAGTACGGCTATTATGAGGACTTTGACTTCTGCGGAAAGCTGAAGAAGCAGTTTGCGGTCACCCCGGAACACACCGTCACCTTCTGTGACGAAGCAGGAAAGACCCTTCAGGCCGTGAAGGTGAAGCAGGGACAAACCGCCGTCTACAGCGGTGTTACCCCCACCAAAGCCTATGACACGGACAATCACTACACCTTCAGCAATTGGCTCAGCTCCGTAAACGGCTCTGCCGCCCGGCTGGACAATGTGCAGGGGGATATGACGGTCTATGCCGGCTTCACCGCTACAGCCCACAGCTATCAGGAAAAAATTACCGCTCAGCCCACCTGTACCGGGGAAGGTAGCAAAACCCTGACCTGCACCTGTGGCAGAAGCTATGAGGAAGCTGTCCCTGCAAAGGGACACAGCCCCGTGGTGCTTAACGGCAAGGCTCCCACCTGCTCCGAAGAGGGCTACACAGGGGATACGGTGTGCAGTGTGTGCAAGGCGCTCATTGCCTCCGGCACAGCCATCGAAAAGCTCCCCCATACTCCCGTGACAGACAAGGGCTATGCTCCCACCTGTACCTCCACAGGTCTGTCCGACGGTTCTCACTGTCAGGTCTGCGGAGAGGTTCTGGCCGCTCAGGAGGTTCTGCCCCTTGCGCCCCACAGGGAGAAGACCGTCCCCGGCAAGGCCGCCACTTGCTTGAGCTCCGGCTTAACAGACGGTGCGATCTGCGAGGATTGCGGCATGGAGACCGTTCGGCAGACCGTTCTGCCCCGTCTGGGACATGACTACAGCTATGTCAATCAGGGGCAGACCCACCTCGGCACCTGCCGTCGCTGCTCCAAGACCGTCACAGCGGCCCACAGCTTCTCCAACGGCAGCTGCGTCTGCGGAGCTTCCCCTCTTACCATGGACGAAAATATCCGGATCCAGCATTCTCTGAATCTGGCAAGCGATATTTCCATCAACTATGCGGTAAGCACCTCTCAGCTTAGTCAATACGACAGCTTCTATCTGGAATGCCGGATCCCGGAATATGCCAACAATGTACAGACCGGCACCCGTACCGTCAGGGTAGAGCCCAGACTGAACGGCAGCTATTATTACTTCACTCTGGAAGGGCTCAATGCCGCCAATATGAACCATGAGGTCACCGCTGTCCTCCACATGACCAAGGGTGCGGAAGCCTTTGCCTCCAAGGAGGATGTGTACAGCATCGCTACCTATGCCTATGCACAGTTGGATAAGGCAGGGAGCACGGACAGCCTGAAGGCGCTCTGCGTTAACCTCCTTCGCTACGGCGCTCTGACCCAGCAGTATAAAAATTACTGCACAAACGATCTCCCGGATGCCCGACTCACCCCTTCTCAGAAGGCCCTGCTGACAGACCTGAACAAGGTAGCCTTCGATCAGGCCAACACCGTCCTCAACGATGTTGCCTCTCCCATGATATCCTGGGAGGGCAAGGCCCTGCTTTTGGACAGCAAGGTCACCCTCCGCTTTGTGATCAATACCGCCGCTTATGTGGGTACGGTCTCCAAGCTGAGCCTCCGTGTGAGCTACCTCGATTCCGAGGGCAAGGAACAAAGCGCCGTGATGAGCGATCCCGGCTCCTATCAGACAGGGACGGATCTGTATTACTTTGACTTTGACGGGCTTCGGGCCGCCGAGCTGAGAGCTGTGGTTTCTGCCGCTGTCTATCTGGGCGATACACAGGTGTCTCCCACTCTGCAATACAGCGCCTCCTCCTACGGCAACGGCAAGAGCGGTACCCTCCTGAACCTGTGCAAAGCTCTCATGGCCTATTCCGACTGCGCCAAGGCCTACTTTGCCTCCTGATCCCCTCACCCTCAGTAGTTTCGGACGTTCCCCTGTCCTGATGAGCACCCTCTTTGAAACGAATTGTTTGAGAGAGGGTGCTTATTTTATTCATAAAGAAAATATTGTATATAGCGTTGACATATAGCATGTTATCTGATACTATAATGATAGACTCCTATCATTCTTTTACAAATAATGGTTTTGAATGAAAGAGGGTGATTCCGGTGGGATCGTAATATAGAACATTAATAATAGACTTGTGGAATTGCGCTGAAGTCATGGAGGTTTCGAAACCCCGACATACGATCGACCCAATTGGGAGAAAGGAAAAAATCGTGAAGAAGCTATTTTGTAAACTATTATCAATCCTTCTTGTGGCTACCCTTCTCGTCCAGCTTGTACCTGCAAGTGTTTTTGCAGTTGAGGAAGAACCCTCTGCGCAGAGCACGAGCCGGGAGGAGATGACAACGGATCATCTCACAGAAGGAGAGGAAAACACCGAGTCAGGCACTATCCCCTCTATTTTATTTGAAGAAGAGTCTCTCCGAGAGGAAAGCGTCAAGCACTTCCGCATGGACGATGGCTCTTACATTGCCGTCCAATATGGAACTCCGGTACACTACGAGGAAAATGGTCAATGGGTGGAGTATGACAAC
>JAFOZC010000053.1 GCA_017391305.1 Oscillospiraceae bacterium
GGGAAGGGAAAAGGCTGTTGCAGGGGTTAGCTGCAACAGCCTTGGGGGTGTTTGGTTGGGGGGAGTTTTTATGGGGGATATGCGGGGGGTGCCGGGGGTGCTGGGAGGATGGGGGGATATGCGGGGGAGTTATTAGGGGGGATATGCGGGTGGTGAGGGGATATGGGGGGAATTAGTTTTTGATGGGGAGTTTGCCGGGGAAGCGGTTGAGGCTTAGGGCTTCGATGGCGGTGGCGGTGGCGAGTTCGGTGTATTCGTAGGCGCACACTAAGCCGTCGCAGCGCTTTATGTAGTCTTTGTCGTAGGGGGCGCCCAGGAGGACGACGATGAGGGGGCGGTTGGTGGCTTCCAGAGCACGGAGGATATCCTGCTGGCCGGGGCGGAAGCGGCAGTTATAGAGGCCGAGAACGGCGACGTCGTAGTCGCTGTTGATGGCTTCCTTGGTGGCTTCGTCCAGCTCTGCCATGGGGACGACGAAGGACTTGCCGCCGAACTTCTCTACAGCTCGGTCACTGAAATAGTTGGGCTGACGTTCCTTGTCCTCTGCGCCGGTGAGGGCGATGGAGGCAGGGGCGAAGAAGGCAGGGTTCTTGGCATTCAGGAGGGCATCAATGCTGCCGCTGATGAGGGTCATGCTGTCCAGAGAGACCTGACGGTTGAGAGCCAGCTTCTCGGGATCGTATGCTTCCTTACGGGCTTCCTCTACATCCAGATGACGGGTCTCCATGAGGCCGTACTTCTCCTTATAGCGCAGGACTCTCTGATAGCTTTCCTCAATGCGCTCCAAGGAAAGTCTGCCGGACTCTACCGCCTCGTAGATGGCGGCAACGGCCTGAGAGACAGCCTCATAGGTATGGGAGAAGGTCAGCAGGTCACAGCCGGCTTCCAGAGCACGGACAGCGCCTTCCCCGGTGCCGAAGTGGGCGCGGATGGCATCCATCTCCATGCAGTCGGTGAGAGCCAGACCGTCGAAGCCCATCTTCTCACGGAGGAGCTTGGTCATGATCTCATAGGACAGGGTTGCAGGCCACTTGGGGTCTACATCGTTATATACCACGTGGCAGGTCATGAGGCCGTCTACACCCTGAGCGAAGGCCTTGTAGAAGGGCTGCCATTCTGTTTCCTCCAGAACGGCACGGGGGGTATCGTTATAGGGAATGTCCAGATGGGAGTCGGTGCCGACATTGCCGTGGCCGGGGAAGTGCTTGACGGAGGGCAGGATCTTGGAGGACTGGAAGCCCAGAGCCATGGGAATGCCCAGCTTTGCAACGACCTCATGGTCATCGCCAAAGGAACGGGAGCCGATGATGGGGTTCATGGGCTCTAAGTTCACGTCTAAAATGGGGGCGAAGGTGCAGCTCAGACCCAGAGCACGGATGACCTTGCCGTTGTTTGCGCCCAGCTCATAGGCCTTGTCGGTGCCGCTGGCATTGACGGACATGGTGCCGGGCATGAGGGATGCGCCTAAATTCACACGGGTCACAACGCCGCCTTCCTGGTCGGCGCAGATGAAGGGGGCAAAGCCTGTCTTCTCGTGAACCAGTTGGGTCAGGTCACTGCAGAGCTTGCTGGTCTGTGCGGGGGTGACGATATTTCTGCCGAAGAAGGCGAAGTTGCCTACATAGAAATCATTGACAAGGGCGCGAGCCTGATCGTCAAGCTCGGGGGAGGGGAAGCCGGCAATGAGGAGCTGGCCGATTTTCTTCTTTAATTCCAGATTCATAGGTAATACCTCCAATATAGTGAATTACAGAATACGGATACGGGGTCTGTAGGTTTCCAGAATGGATTTGTTGGCCTTGTCGCCCTCGTCGGTGTTGGCGCTGGTGAAGACAGGGGGAACCATGCCCATAGCAAGGAGCTTCTCGGTGGTGTTGGCGATGACCAGATTGACCAAGGTCACGTCCAGTACGGAGGAGGTGGGAGCGATCTTCTGCTTCATGCCCTCTAAGAGGATAGAGGCATCGCCTACCTCGCCGCAGTTGTCCAGAACATAGTCACAGACCTGATAGAGGTTCTTGCCGCCGGAGTGACGGGAGCTGACGTTGGTGGTGTGGTTCATGGAAGTGATGGCAACGGTGACAGCGCCACGCTTCTTGGCTTCTAAAGCGGCATCGATCACAGCGCAGTTTCTGCCGGAGTTGGAGATCAGGAAGAGGACATCTCCTTCTTCAATGGCGGTGTGGGAGATGACCACATTGCCCAGACCCTCTACTCTCTCGTAGCTGCTGGACTTTGCGCCGCCCTCGTGGAGCATCAGGTCGGATTCCAGAATGGGGCTGATGCAAGCCAGACCGCCTGCACGGTAGAAGGGCTCTTCACAGATCATGTGGGAATGGCCGGTGCCGAAGAAGTAGAGCAGGTGGCCTTCAAAAATGGCCTTTGCACAAAGCTCGGCTACCTGATCGATGACTTCCTCCTGAGTAGCCTCCAGCTTGTCCAGAAGGGCGCGGATGTTCTTTAAATACTGCTTGTTCATGAGAGTTCTCCTTTTCTTATTTCATAAGTGCTGCAATGAGGTCAATGCAGCTTTGCAATCTCTGCATGAGGGTGTCCACACGGACGTATTCTTCCACAGTGTGGGAAAATTCCCCTTCTGCGCCCATGCCGTCCACCACGGGAGTGCCGATGGATGCCACGAAGGACCCGTCACTGCCGCCGCCGTGGGTTCTGCCCACCAGCTCCAGACCGTTGGCCTCGGCTGCAAGGCGAGCCTTTTCGTAAAGGGCCTGAGAGGCTTCTGTCTTCTGCATGGGGGGACGGATGGCAACGATGGTCAGCTCGGAGCTGACATTGTCCACACCTGTGTGGGCGGTAAAGCTGTGGAGCTTCTCCAAAACGCTGTCTGTGAGGGCAGGATCGTAGAAGCGAACCTCACCGATGCAGGAGGCGGCATCTGCCACGATATTTCCCTTATCCACACCGCCTGTCATACCGCCGATGTTGATGGAGATGGCTCTTTCATCGTCTCGGAGGGTATAGAGCTTGGTGATGATATTGCACAGACCCTGAATGGCGCTGAAGCCAAGGTGGTAGTTGACACCGCTGTGGGCGGCAACGCCGGAGGTTTTCACACGGAAGGTGATGAGACCCTTACGGGCTACGGTGCAGTAGCCGGGCTTGGAGGGCTCCATGCACAGGCAGGCAACAGAATTCCTGCCCAGCTCCATGATCTTGTCCTTGCTCTGCTTAGAGCCGATCTCCTCGTCACAGTTGAGAAGACCGCAGAGGCAGAAATCCTCGGGAAGCTTCCCTGCAAAGGCACGCATGATCTCTAAGATCATCAGGTCGCCGCTCTTCATATCCAGAACACCGGGGCCGTAGAGCTTGTTGCCCTCCCGACGGAAGGGGCGCTGTTCCACAGTGCCGACATCGAAGACGGTGTCCATGTGACCCAGCATCAGGATCTGCTTGGAGCCTGTACCCAGACGGCATTCCAAGAGGTTGCCCCCGGAGCGCTCATGGGTGATGACCTCACAGCCGATGGCCTCGAATTCTGCCTTGAGCTGTGCGGACTGGAAGTCCAGTCCCTCCTTGTAGCCGCTGGGGGTGTCGATATTGACATAGTGTTCCAGACGGTCAAGGAATTGTTCTAAGGTGGTTAAAGCTTTGTATTCAGTACACATTGTTTTGCACTCTCCCAAACCTGCCTCCGGGACTGGGGATAGTACCGAGAGGCAAAATCTTCGTAGCTACTATCTGCGGTCAGGGGATTTCCGCTGGGCAGATAGCCGTCATAGCCGCCGGTATAGCAGATGAGGTAAACGGGCTTTCCTGCGGCTTGGGTCAATAGGGTTTCCAGCTCCTCTCCGTCCTTGGAGTCCACCTCAAAGGGGAGGGAAGCGTATAGATAAGGGCCGAAATCCACGGCGGCAATGCGGATGGGACGATCGGTTTCCGCCGCGGCAACAGAGCGTTCCAGCACCGCCAGACGGGAGTCGTATTCCCGTTTCATCCGAGGATCGTCACAGGCGGCAAGCTTCTCCTGCAGGGCCCCAATCAGAGCCTCACGCTCCTGCCCGTCCACACCTGCCCCACGGGAAAGATGGAGGACGGTCTCTGCAGAGGTGATCCTTGCCCCAAAGGTAGTGCCGGGGGCGTAGGGGGCATCGACGATAGCATCTCCCAGAATTCCTCCCAATCTGTCTAACTCCTTGGGAGTAGAGGCACTGCGGGTGAAACGGGTGGAAATATCCGCACAGGCGCCGTTGTGGAAGAGGCAGAATTGATTCTTCGGAAATCTCTTGGCGGCGGCACCGGGGATATCCTTGGAGTACAGGGTATTCTTCTCATCCAATACCGTAGGATGACAGGTGAAATGGCAGAAGGAAAGGGAATCGTCCTTTCTGCACAGCTTGGTCACATGGATGGGCATGGGGAAGTCCGAGCCTTCTGCGCCCTTGTTCCGCAGGGATGCCACACCGGTAGCATGGCTGTGGGCGATATAGGGGGCGCAGGGGGACAGATCCTCAAGGGCCTGTTTCCCAGCCTCCTTGGTCTGCTCCAAAAGGAAGGAGACGAAGGCAGGATCATAGGACTCCATGCCGGAGAAAATATGAGACGGTGCGCTGTGGCTGTGGGTGGAGCTGACCCAGATGCGGTCTTCTCTCAGGGACAGCACAGGGGACAGGGTCTTGCGGATCAGGGTGCAGAGCTTGTGATCCACACCCAATACGTCCAGAGAGACGAAGGAGAAGAGGGCGTCTGTCTCATCCTCTAAAAGGAGGACGGAGCTGTACAGCTCATCCAAGATCCCTGTGGAAAGCTCCGTCCGTCTGTCGAAGCCTGCCATTTTCATGGGCTTATGAGGGGTGATGGCCTGACGGCCGAAGCCTGCTCTCATAAGAGTACCCCCTTTGCCTGTTCCAGAAGTCTGTCTCCTGCCTCATCCAAGCCACGGGCATGGAGGGCAAGGGCGGCAGCGGCGGCGGCAGGGTGAGCCTCTAAGCCGCACATCATGGAGATGGGGGAGCCTTCCTTCAAAAGTCTTTCCTCCAGCATGGGGTACAGCGCCCGTCCCGGCTGAACCAGAGAGCCGGAGAACACGGCAGGAAGGGGCTTGGGGTGGCTGTCGTTTTGAGCGGCGGTGGTAATGGCAAGGGCGATCTCGTCGGCGGTTTCCTCCAAGAGGGCCTTAGCGGTGGGACTGCCCTTGGCATAAAGCTCAAAGACCAGCTTGCCGCAGGATGCCACGTTACTGCGGTTGTCTCCCTGACGGAGGGCGCGGAGGATGCCGAAGGGAGTCTCTGCCTCGTAGTGGGCAAAGATGGCTTGGACGAATTCCTCCTCCATAGGCTCTCTGCCGTCATACATGCGGCAGACCTTCTTCAGAGCCCGAAGGGCTACGTCATAGCCGGAGCCTTCGTCACCCAAGAGGGGACCCCAGCCGCTGACACGGGTGAAGCCCTCTGTACTGCAAACGTAGGTCAGAGCTCCGGTGCCTGCGATCTGGACAACGGCAGGGGCTTCACGGACAGAGCCGTACCAGATGGGATAAATATCGCTGTCGCAGAGGACTAAGTCTGCGTCGATACAGGTGCTGAAGAAGGGAACATGGGATTCTCCGTGTCCCAGCAGGATGGCGGCAGATGCCATATAGGCGGCATCCAATCGGGTGGGCTCAAGCCCTGCTTCTTGGAAAGCCTGGGCAGTGGCGGTGCGGACAGATTCTGCCGCCAATTCCTTGCCGCAGTAGAGATAGTTAGACGGGCCGCCGACCCCTGTACCAAGGAGGCGGCCGTTTTCATCGGTGAGGACACAGGCGGTCTTGGTACCGCCGCCGTCGTAACCGGCAAATAGCTTCATCATGTGGTTTTCCCCTTTCGTAAATGGGATAGTTCATAAAGAAAGGGGACTTCTAAAAGAAGCACTTTCAGAAGTCCCCGGATACTAACAGATCAGCCCTTAACAGCGCCGGCCTGAATGCCGCCAACGAAGAACTTCTGGCAAAGCAGGAAGACGATGAGCAGGGGCAGCATGGAAATGGTCATGCCTGCGCACAGGAGACCCCACTGGGTAACATTCTGACCCTGGAAGAAGCCGATGGAAACCTGCAGAGGCATCATTTCGACCTTCTTACAGACGATCAGGGGCCACATGTACATGTTCCAGGACCACATAGCCTTCAGGATGGTCATGGTAGCAATGATGGGCTTTGCAATGGGCATAACGATGGTGGAGTAGATGCGGAAATCCGATGCGCCGTCGATCTTGGCAGATTCCACAAGCTCCTTGGAAACGCTGAGGAAGTGGGAACGGAACAGGGTGATGCCCATACCGGATGCTAAGAAGGGTACGATCTGTGCCTGATAGGAGTTGAGCCACTTCAGCTTGGCAATGATGATGTACTGGGGAACGAGGGTAACGTAGGAGGGGATCATCAGGGTGGCCAGAGCCAGGAAGATCAGCAGGTTCTTGCCGGGGAATTCCTTAAATGCAAGAACATAAGCTGCCAGAGAGTCGCAGATGATACCGCCGATGGTGATGCAGATGGTAACGATCAAGCTGTTCATCAGGAAGGTACCCATAGTAAGATCGGGATTCAGACCGATCTTGCCGGGGAAGAACCAGGCATCGCCGAAGTTCTGCAGAGTGAATTTCTCAGGCAGAAGCTTGGCGGGGGGGATCATGGTGTTGGGAGAAAGGGCAGTTGCCAGCATCCACAGCAGGGGAGTGAGCATGATGACGGTGATGAGGATCAAGAGGATATTCATGCCAAGGCTCTTGAGCTGCATGGATCTCTTGTAGGAGACATTATTCTTGTTCTCTAACTTGTTCATGAATCTTACCTCCTTTAATCTTCATCGGTCATCCTCTTCTGGATCACGGTGAGGATACTCAGAATGACGAAGATGATAACGGAAATGGCACTGGCCTTACCCATGTGGCCGCCCTCGAAGCCCTGATCATACAGGAAGGTGATCAGAGTGGAGGTAGAACCGAAGGGGTCGCCGCCATTGGTGATTATGTTAACAGGTGTGAAGACTTGGAAGCTGCCGATGGTCTCGGTAGCCAGCAGGAAGAAGGTAGTGGGCTTCAGCAGGGGAGCGGTGATCTTGGTCAGACGCTTCCAGGGAGTGACTGCGTCCAGATCAGCGGCCTCGTAGATGTCATCGGAAATGCCGCACAGACCGCCCAGATAGATGATCATAATGTAGCCCAGACCCTTCCACATGGAGACCAGAATGATGACGAACATTGCCCATTGGGGATCTCCAAGCCAGTCGACCTTGGGTAAGCCGATTTTCATAAAGAGCTGGTTGACAACGCTGTTGCTGAGGTTTGCGTTAAACAGGATCTTGAATACGGATGCAACGGCAACCATGGAAGATACGTAGGGGATGTAAAGAGCGACCTTGTAGAAGGTCTTGTACTTAACGAGCTTGCTGTAGACCATAATGGCCATCAGAAGACCCAGAACCAGAGAGAAGGGAACGGAGAAGAAGGTGAAAACACCGGTATTCTTCATAACCTGCCAGAACTGGGAGCTGCCAAAGAGGTTCTTGTAGTAGTACAGACCAACAAACTTGGGATCTTTGTTGATGCTGGACATGGAGTACTTACACAGAGATAAGTAGAAGGACTGGACCGTGGGCCAGAAAATGAAAATGCCGAAGCAAAGGAATGCAGGAATTACATAGAGGTAATATGCAGCTCTTTCTCTTTTGCTTGCAACGATCATGGGTTCATCTCCTTTTATCAGTTTGTAGGAAATCAGTATACTGCGACGGGTGTTTAGGAAATGTGGTTCCTTCCCTTACAGTCGGGTCAAACCGATTCCCTAAGCTATAAAGCACACAAAGAAGGTTGCGATGCGCTGCCTTCCACTGATAGTTGTGTGCTGTAATTGGTGGGGGGCAAGCGATGTTTAGCTTGGGCAACCACTCTGCATTTCTCGCTATGCAGAATGGTGTGCCTAAGGCATTTGTAAAGAATGGGTGCGATGCGTATCGCGGTCTCCCGCAACACGGCACCGCACCCTTGTTCGCTTAGGTGATATGACTCTCAGAAGAGAGGGTCAAAATCGGATGTATGATTCGATTTAGAGAATTAGGCGTCCATCTCAGCGATCGCAGCATTGATGCGCTCGGTGATAGCAGCCTGGTACTCGTCGATGGTGCACTCACCGGCGATGAGTCTCTGGATCTCTTCCTTCAGGATGGTGCCAACACCGGGAACACCGTAGTTGTCGAAGTAGTGGCAGCCAGCCATGGTGGCAGCGAAACCGGCCTGGATGGGATCGTCCTTGAAGAAGGAATCCTCAGCAGCGGACTTTGCGCCGGGGAAGAAGCCAACGTTCTTGCAGTAGGTAGCCTGAACTTCGGTACCCATCAGGAAGTTGAGCAGCTTAGCAGCGGCTTCCTTGTTCTTGGTAGTTGCGGGAACTGCCAGAACGTCAGCGCCGGTGTAGCAGGTAGCATAGGTCTCGCCTACCAGGGGAGCAACACCCAGCTTCTCGGACCAGGGGATCTGACCCTCTTCAACTTCTTCAGCAATGATAGCCTGTGCGTAGTCGATAGCAGCCATGAACATAGCAACTTCGCCGTTTACGAACATAGCCAGCAGGTCGGAGCCGCCCATGGAAGCAGCGCCCTCGGGAGTGGTGCCAGCCTCATAGAATGCCATGTAGTCGGTGATGCCCTTCTTCCAAGCCTCGGAATCGGTGCCTGCCTGCATGGTCTCGGGGTTGACGATCTGTGCGCCATAGTTCCATACGAAGTTCAGGTACTGCTCGGAGGTGGTAGCACGGGTGCCAAGGCCTGCAACGTGCTTGCCGTTCATATCGCCGGTCAGCTTCTTAGCCATCTCCAGCAGATCAGCATGGCTCATGCCCTCGGTGGGATATGCAACGCCGAAGAAGTCGAAGATCTCCTTGTTGTACAGCATAGCACGAGTGCCGCCGTACAGAGGCAGGGACATCATCTTGCCCTTCATGTCGGGATTAGCATTGCCGTTGTAGATGCAGTTGTTCTTCAGAGTCTCGGAGAGGTCGTTCTTAACTTCCTCAGTCAGAAGATCATCCAGGGGCAGCAGGTTGCCTTCACCGGCAAGCTGGAAGTCCAGGGGGGAGCCGAGAACCAGAACGTCTGCGCACTCGCCGCCGGCGATAGCAGTCTGGAACTGGACGTGGGGATCCTGAGACCAGGGAATAGCCTGATACTCAACCTTGATGCCGGGGTTCTGGAGCTCGAACTTGTCCAGGAGCAGTCTCATGACAGATGCTGCGCCGACAGTGTCGCCGCCTGCCTGCCAGAAGGTCAGTTTGGTTACTTCGTCAGTGGTTGCGGGTTCGTCCTTGCCGGTGCAGCCAACGAACATAGCAGCGACCATGCAGAGAGCGAGAAGAAGTGCGATGAGTTTCTTCATTTCGTGTTTTCCTCCTTAATTTCTTGTTTGGGGTTGATTTTATATCAATATCCACAGGCCTTCGAGAAGCGGGTCTGTGAATACGGATACCGTGGTAATCGTGCCAAGTAAGACGGGTAAACCATAGATATTCAGTTGTGAAATGGTATGGCATACCACATCTATAATAATATACCTCTTTCCTCAATTTGTCAACAAAAATCGAACAGCAGATTTACCAAAAATGCGGCCTAATTCTTGGGTGAAATCGAGAAAATTTGGTCATATTAACCGAAATGACCAAGGGTTTCTATAAAAATGCTTGGTATATAACAAAAAAATTTCAATTATCTGCGGGAATGATTACAATTCGGTTACTGTCTCTGCTCTTTTATTGGGGGCAGAGGGGGACAGGTCCTGTAAAAAGAAGCACAGGCTCAGCAGATCCGCCATCCCTCCGGGGGAGAGGTTTTCTGCGGTGAAGCGGCGGTCTAAGGAACTCAGGATTTGGGCATCGGGGTAGGGCTCTTGGGACAGAAGCTCCCGAAGCTCCCCCTGCAGGAGGCGCAGAGCCTCGGGGCTACTGCGAGACAGCAGGCAGGTATCCGTTTCCTCGCAGAGCATGGCAAGGAGGGCGGCGGCGGCACTGCGGCTTCTGTCATAGCCTTGGGACAGACCCTTTTGCAGTACGGGTAGCCCGACGTGCAACACCGTGGGGAAGCCCGCCTCTGCCTGAGCTCTTGCCCCTGCTGTGCCGTAGCGGAGATAGAGCTGCTCGCCCTTGCTTTTGGCTTCCTCCCGGGACAGGGAGGCAAGGTCCTTTTTCACCAGATCCTTGCAGATCCGGGAGCATTCCCCACAGATTGCTTCCCCATTGTAGGGCTTACCTATGCGACCTGCGGCGGCTGTCATGAGCCCTAAGCTGAAGATCGCTCCCTTGTGGGTATTGATCCCGGCGGTGGCCTCATACATACGTCTTTCCGCCAGCCTTCCCTCACAGCGCAGGAGGGGGAGAAGGCTCTCCGGGTCTTTGCCTCTGCTTTGGATGCCCAGCAGGGCGCAGCTGCGGAAATAGTCCGACAGGGCCGCCGCCGAGGCACAGAAGGTGAAGGCATCCATATCCTTGTGACATCCGTTATTGTTCATATCCACCAAACCGGGCTTGGGGGTGGTACAAAGCTCGTAGAGAAGACTTTGGACAGCCAAAGCCCCCAGCTTCTCTGCCTCTGCCTGCTCTGTGGCGGCGGTCAGCAGCTTGACGGTTTCCGCCTCTAAAGCTTGGAGGCTGTGTCTGCGGCAGCGGGCGCAGATCCGTGCATCCTCTCCGCAGAGAAGACAGCTTCGGGGGTGGGGGCGCTGTAGCTTCTCTCCCGTGGGGAGCAGGACGTCTAAATCGAAGAGGCGGCCTATGGGCTGTCTCTCTTCCAATTGTATGCAAAGGGCTTTGATTTCTTGCCCCTTTCCCTCTATGACATAGAAGCCCTCACAGCCTGTGGGCAGGAGTCGTTCTTCTTTATATAATATAGAGGGAAATTGGGCGGTGAGCCATTGAGAGCCCAGAAGGAAGCCAGCGGTGATGAGCTCATTGTTTTTCACAGGGCCGGGGATATTCATGGTGAAGGATACAAGGGGCTTGCCGTAGGTATGCAGAAGCTCCCGCTGTCTTTGTACTCTTGCCTCCCTTGCGGCTAAAAGCTCTGTCAGGGTCATGGCTTATTCCCAACCGGGGCGCTGGCTCTTGATGGTCAGCTCCTTCAGGATCTCTTCGGAATGCTCGCCCACACAGCCTACCAGATAGTAGAGCTTGCGGAAACGGTCATAGACATAGTGGTGAAGCAGGTGGAAGCCCTTGACCTGTCCTGTGTTGCTGACATGAATGCGAGGGCCGTCGCAGGGATGGCACACACCGCCGATGGAAACGTGGTTATCATCGGCATAGGCAATGGGCAGGGAGGCTCGGATCATGGCATTGACCTTCATCTCCAGATCCGGGATCTTGAAGGTGGGGAGCTTGTCAAAGTACATGGTGAAGCCATGCTTAAAGTCCGCATGACCGCAGTGGAGCAGATCCTCCGGTTCCATACACATTTCACACAGATCCTCGGCGGTATGTGCCATGAGGCGGTAGGGAAGGGATTCGTGAACCACCTTGCGGATCTCCTCCGGGGAAGGGCCGAAGAGGTTGGGTCGGGCAATGAGAACCTGCTCCCCTACACCGATGAGCAGATTGGCATTTGCCCCCAGCATGGGATAGACCAATTCAAAATGCTCTACGATGACACGCTTGTTATTCTCCAAGGCGGTGACAATGGCCTCTGCCAGCTCCGTCATCTGGGTAAAGCCGTTTTCAAAGCGGATGTCCACGTGATAGGTGTGGGGGGCAAAGAAGCCCCGGATCTCTCCTGCGGAAAGCAGGGGCAGAGGCCTCATGTAGATGCCGTTATCGTCATTGGTCAGCTCAAGACCGGGGAACATGCCTCGGATCAGGGCGCTTTTGCCTGCGCCGGATTCCCCGATGATGCCGATGAGCTTGTCTGTGGGGGCAAGGTACTGCTGGGCGATTTGCACACCCAATTCATACATACGGGTATTTCCTCTGGGGGCATAGTAGCTGCTGAGAATGTGGCTCTTCTGTCTTGGTTCCATAGGGTTACCTCCTTAATTAATATAAATGATGAGTTAGGATATAGGTATAGGTGCTTTCCGGCACAAGGTGTTGGATGTGGGGAAGCAGACTGCGGACACGGCTTGCGCTAATGGGAAGGCCCTCCTGCTCCAAACGGGGGAGCTCTATGAGGGCAATGGGGAGCTTTTCTCGTAAGGCTCGGTTATACTGCTCCGTCAGGGGGGAAAGGGGCTCGGTGCCGACATAGCGGTGGGTAATGCCGAAATGGGGGATGTAATGTCGGACAAATACCGCAATATCCAGATCGCAGTGGGCGGCGGCCTTGTCCCGATCCTTGAGGAAATAGCTTGGGAAGGTAGCGGAGGAAATGAGATAAGGGCCTGTGGGCAGAACGGTCACATTGGGAAGGTCCGCAGTTCCCAGCCTTGCCATTTCCAAACGATCCTTGGCGGAAAACAGGCTCTTATCCTCGGACAGGATGAACAGATAAAGGTGGTCGCAGTCCCCGGCTGCCCTTTCTACAAGATAGCGGTGTCCCAGAGTGAAGGGATTGCAGTTCATCACCGCCGCCCCGATTCTCCCGGAAGTGCAGGGACGGGGAAGACTGCGGAGGAAGTCCGTGATGCCGTTTTTCCGATCCTCCATGAGAAGGACATGAGGCGTTTGGGCAATGGGGTAGAAGAAAAGAGATTGGAATTGGAATTTGTTCCTCGGCTTGGTGAAAAGGAAGCTGTGTCGGAAGCCCGCCCGAAGAACAGCCTCCTTCAAAGCGGTCAGGAGGGTAGCGGTGAGCCCCTCTCCCTGATACAGGGGATCTACGGCAATGTACTTAAGAATATGCTCCTGCCGCGCCCCGGTAGCCACAAGACGGTCATTGTCCCAAATCAAAACCGTCTCCTCCGCCTCAGCCTCATATTCCAAGCCGCATCGCCTCAGAAGGGACAAATATTCCCCCCGAAGCCCACCACGGAGCTGTGTTACAATTTCTGTGTACAAAAGCGTACCTCCTTTGGAAGTGATGGAAATGTGTGAAAAATAGGACGATTCAGGTAATAGGTCGATTCAGGTAATAGGACGATTCAGGCGTTTCGATCTGTGCAACGATTAAGGTTTTGTCCATGCCCTTTCCTCTCACGGGCTTTGACTTATGCAACGATGGAAGTTTTCGTCTATGCCCTTGCCTCTCCCTCCGGGAGAGGTACCTCCCGAAGGGAGGGGGAGAGGGATGTGCAGACATTTCATGTTAAAAATGCAGTTCGTACGAAAAATCGGTGCAGTGATCCCTCTCAGGCGCTTCAACATGTGCAACGATTGAAGTTTTCGTCTATGCCCTTGCCTCTCCCTCCGGGAGAGGTACCTCCCGCAGGGAGGGGGAGAGGGATGTGCAGACACTTCATGTA
>JAFOZC010000054.1 GCA_017391305.1 Oscillospiraceae bacterium
ACAATCCCTCAGCTCCCAAATTGGAGAAACCCCAGCCGCAAAGCAGCCCTGCCGGAATACATAAAAGAATATTGCGCGTTTGTTTTTCCATAACCATTCCCTCCAAAATTATTGTTTTGCAATAATTACATCAACACTATAGCACAAAAATTATTGTCTGTCAATAATTTTTGTGATTTTATTCCCTGTATTTTTCTCTCGTCTGCATAGGCTCCGTTTTTGCGAGTTGTTTGAGGTTTGCACACAGTTCTTGCTTCTCCCGGAGGGAGGGCCAAGGGGTGCTGTGGTTCTGTGGGGAGTCTGTGGGTTGAATCGGTGCGGTGAGCCCTCTCAGGCGCTTCGCGCCAGCTCTCCCGGAGGGAGAGCCAAGAGCTTGGTGGGTGTCGGTGGACGGTGGGAGAGCCAAGGGTGTGGTGGGTGTCGGTGAACGGTAGGAGCGCCAAGGGTGCGATGGGCATCGTGCTTGGAGCATTGCCGGGATTATTTGATAATTTCTTCTGTACTTTTTCCATTATATATAGTATAATGGTGCAGGTATGGCATTTTTGCCCAATTTGACGGTTACCGAGTAGGAGGCAGTTATGACACAGCTTTTGTTGAGACTTTTTGTAAAGAACCATAAGGACACTTCCGATCCCAAGGTTCGCTCCGCTTATGGGAAGCTGGCAGGGATCGTGGGAATCCTTTGTAATATTCTTCTCTTTGCCGGGAAGCTTCTGGTCGGCATCCTGTCCGGAGCCGTTTCTGTCACTGCCGATGCGGTGAATAATCTGACAGACGCTTCCTCCTCTGTGGTGACGCTTTTGGGCTTCAAGCTGGCGGAGCGGCCTGCGGATGAGGAGCATCCCTACGGTCATGCAAGGATCGAGTACCTTTCCGCCCTGGGTGTGGCCGCCATGATCCTGATCATCGGTGTGGAGCTTGCCAAGGGCGCATGGGAGAAGATCCTCCATCCCGCTGCGGTCAGTGTGTCTCCCGTAGTCGTAGGTGTACTGATCGCCTCCATCCTCCTGAAGCTGTGGATGAGCCTGTTCTGCAACACCTTGGGAAAGAAAATCAACTCCAAAGCTCTGGAGGCCACCGGAACCGACAGCCGCAACGATGTCCTGTCTACCCTTGCGGTGCTGTGCAGTCTGCTGCTGAGTCACTTCCTCCACTGGAACATCGACGGTTACATCGGCATGGCAGTTGCCCTGTTCATCCTTTGGTCCGGCTGCAGTCTTGCCAAGGAGACCATCAGCCCCCTCTTGGGAGAAAGCGCAGATGAGGAGCTGGTTGCTTCCATCCGTGACCTGATCCTGTCTCATGATGGGGTTCTGGGAATCCACGATCTGCTGGTTCACGATTACGGCCCCGGTCAGTGCTTCGCCTCCGTTCATGCGGAAATGGATGCAGGGGCAGATCCTCTCCTATGCCATGACATTCTGGACGATATCGAGCGCCACGCAAAGGAGCAGCTTCGGGTCAGGCTGGTGGTTCACTATGATCCCATTGTAACCAATGACGAGGAGCTCAATCACATGAAGGCTCTGGTGGAGCAGGAGGTCAAGGCCGTCGAGCCGACCCTCAGCATCCACGACTTCCGCATGGTCAGAGGTGTGAAGCACACCAACCTGATTTTTGATCTGGTGCTGCCCTTTTCCATGAAAGGTCGGGAGGAGGAGCTTAAAAAACGGATCGATGAACGGGTACAGTTTGAGGATCGGAAGTATTACACTGTCATTACCTTTGAGTCTCCTTTCACCTCCATGTCTTAATTTTTGAATTTTTTGTAAGGAATGCAGATTTCTCTTTTTTTGTTGCCCAATTTGTGATATAATAGCTTTTACGATAAAAAAGCAAACTATAACGATGAAAGGTCAGAAGTACCATGGGACTGATCACCAAATTATTCGGCACCCGTTCCGAACGGGAGGTCAAGAAGCTCCTGCCTACGGTAGAAAAAATCGAGGCTCTGGGAGCAGAAATGAAGAATCTTACAGACGAGGCTCTTCGGGCAAAAACCACAGAGTTCCGGGAAAGATATGCCCAAGGGGAAGACTTGGATCAGCTTCTTCCCGAGGCCTTTGCGGTCTGCCGTGAAGCAGCAGACCGTGTTCTGGGCATGCGACCCTATCGGGTACAGCTCATTGGCGGCATTGTCCTCCATCAGGGCAGAATTGCGGAAATGAAGACCGGCGAAGGCAAGACCTTGGTTGCCATTCTCCCTGCCTACCTCAACGCGCTGTCCGGCAAGGGTGTCCATATCGTCACCGTCAATGACTATCTTGCCAAGCGTGACTCGGAATGGATGGGCAAGGTTTACCGCTTCTTAGGTCTGAAGGTCGGTCTGATCATCCACGACCTGACTCCTGCCCAGAGACGGGAGGCCTATTTGGCGGATATTACCTACTGTACCAATAATGAGCTGGGCTTTGACTATCTGCGAGACAACATGTCCCTGTACAAGCACGATATGGTACAGCGTGGACACAACTTCGCCATTGTGGACGAGGTGGACTCCATCCTCATCGATGAGGCAAGAACCCCTCTGATCATTTCCGGTCAGGGTGAGGAATCCACCAAGCTCTATGAGATGGCGGATATGTTCGTCTCCGGCCTTAAGAAGCGTGTCTTTGCCACCACCGACGAGAAGCAGGAGCAGGACGATCTGGACTGCGACTATTATATTGATGAAAAATCCCGTTCCGCCAACCTGACCGCCGAGGGCATTGCCAAGGCAGAGCGCTACTTCGGTGTGGAAAATTTAGGCGATATTGAGAACACCACCCTCATGCACCACATCAATCAGGCCATGAAGGCCCGTGGCATCATGAAGCGTGACATTGACTATGTGGTAAAAGACGGACAGGTCATCATTGTTGACGAATTCACGGGACGCCTCATGTACGGCCGCCGCTACAACGAGGGTCTGCATCAGGCCATCGAGGCAAAGGAAAATGTCAGTGTGGCAAACGAAAGCCGCACCCTTGCCACCATCACCTTCCAGAATTTCTTCCGTCTGTATGCCAAGCTCTCCGGCATGACCGGTACCGCTCTGACAGAGCAGGAGGAATTCAATGCCATCTACAAGCTGGATATTGTAGAGATCCCCACCAACAAGCCCATTGCCCGTATTGACCATAACGATACCGTATACAAGACCGAGCCCGGCAAGTTCCGTGCCGTCATTGAGCAGATCAAGGAGTGCAATGCAAAGGGACAGCCTGTTCTGGTCGGTACGGTCTCTATTGAAAAGTCCGAGCTTCTTTCCAAGCTCCTGAAGCGTGAGGGTGTCAAGCACACCGTTCTGAACGCAAAGCACCATGAGAAGGAAGCAGAGATCGTTGCTCAGGCCGGCAAGTTCGGCGCCGTTACCATTTCCACCAATATGGCAGGCCGCGGTACGGACATCGTGCTGGGCGGCAATGCGGAATATATGGCTCTGGCAGATCTGCGGAAAAAGGGTCTGCCCGATGAGCTCATCGCTGAGGCAAACTCCTTTGCGGAAACCAATGACCCGGAGATCCTTGCCGTTCGGGAGGAATTCAAGACAGGTCTGGCTCTCCATAAGACCGAAACCGATGCGGAAGCCCAGCGTGTTCGGGAAGCCGGCGGTCTGTTCATCGTAGGTACCGAGCGCCACGAGTCCCGACGGATCGACAACCAGCTCCGTGGCCGTTCCGGCCGTCAGGGCGACCCCGGCGAGACCCGTTTCTTCCTGTCTCTGGATGATGATGTCATGCGTCTCTTCGGCTCTGAGCGTGTCATGGGTATGATGAATGCCCTGGGCGTAGACGAGGATACTCCCATTGATGCCAAGATGCTCAGCGGTGCCATTGAAAATGCCCAGAAGACCGTGGAAAGCCGAAACTTCCAGTCCCGTAAGAGCGTCCTGGAGTATGACGATGTCATGAATACCCAGAGAACGGTCATCTACGAACAGCGCCAGAAGGTTCTGGACGGAGAAGACCTCAGCTCCACTATCGACATGATGCTCCATCATGTGATCAACTCCGAGGTCGACGATATTTACGGCAACGCAGAATACACCACCGAGGAAGAGCGCACCGCCGCTATCCGTGAGAAGTTCGAGGGCATCTATATCGCCAAGGACTCCTTCTCCGGAGAAAAGAATGCCGAGGCCAGCAAGGATCGGCTCTACACTCTCTTCCGTGAAACCTACGCCCTCCGTGAGGCCGCCTTTGGAGCGGACACCATGCGTGAGGTGGAACGGATCATCCTTCTGCAGGTGGTTGACGAATATTGGATGGACAACATTGATGCCATGGACGATCTGAAGCAGGGCATCCGCCTGAGAGCCTACGGTCAGACCGATCCCGTTGTCGCCTACAAGCGAGAGGGCTTTGCCATGTTCGACGGTATGATCAATGCCATCCGAGAGGAAACCGTTCGCCGTCTGTTTATGGTTCGCCCCAGAACCAACGAGGAAGTCAAGCGCAAGCAGGTGGCCAAGATCACCGGCACCGGTGGCGGTTCTGATAAGACCGTGAAGCGGCAGCCTGTGAAAAAAGTAAAAATCGGCGCAAACGATCCCTGCCCCTGCGGCAGCGGAAAAAAGTATAAGCATTGCTGCCGGGATAAGGATGAAGCAAAGCAATGATCACTGTAGAAAAGGGACAACTGCAATACCTGACAAGTGAGCTTCTGGGAGAGCTTCCCCACTGCTTCTCCACCCGTTTCGGCGGTGTTAGTGAAGGCTGTCTTTCCTCCCTGAACCTTGGCACCCACCGTGGGGACAAGGCGGAAAATGTGTGGGAAAACTACCGCATTCTCGGAGATGCCGTAGGCTTCCGACCGGAAAACACAGTATTCACCAAGCAGATCCACTCGGATATCATCGAGAAGGTAGACCCCTCCCACAGAGGCAGAGGTCTGCTTCGGGAGGCAAGGGAGGGCTGTGATGCCTTGGTCACCAATCACAGGAATGTGGCCTTAACGGTATTCTCCGCCGACTGCACCCCCATTCTCTTCTACGATCCCGTGGCACAGGCCATCGGCGCCGCCCACGCAGGCTGGCGGGGCACTGCCGCCGGGATCGCCGCCAAGGTCGTAGAGACCATGACACGGGAATTCGGCTGTCAGGCAGAGAATATCCGTGTCGCCATCGGCCCCTGCATCAGTCAGTGCTGCTTCGAAACGGATGCAGATGTCCCCACCGCCATGATAGAGGCTCTGGGAGAAGAGGCACAAAGCTGTATTCTCCCCAAGGGTGAGAAATATTATGTAAACCTAAAGGCGCTGAATGCCCTTTGGCTTCGCAGAGCAGGGGTACGGCACATAGACATTGCCGAGGAATGCACCGCCTGTGAGCCTCACCGCTTCTGGTCTCACCGACGGGTGGGAAATGAGCGTGGCTCCCTGGCAGCCATTATCCAACTGGGAGGTACTGCGCCATGAAAAGAATACTGGCCCTGCTCCTGATCCTCGCTCTGCTGTTAAGCGGCTGTGGTAAGGAAGCTCCCCAAGAGAATGAGCCCACCACCGAGCTTATCACGCAAACGGATGAGGGGGAAGAGTCGGAAGGTCAGGCTTCTGCTGAGTCCCCTGCCCCCTCCGAGGAGGACAGCTTCGGTCTGTCCTACCTCTCCCGTTACGGCATCAATCCTTATACCTGTACCGCAACCGTCAATCGGGGCTTGTTCTCCCTGATGTATGAGTCCCTCTTTGTGGTCACCCAGAATTTCACCGCCGCTCCCGTCCTGTGCGAAAGCTTCGAATCCGCCGCCGGCGGAACACTGCACCGCTTCAAGCTTCTGCCCAATGCCTGCTTCCATGATGGTACGGCTCTGACAAGCGAGGATGTAAAGGCCTCCCTGTTGGCTGCCCGAAAGAGCCCCCTGTATGCAGACCGCCTGGGTCACATTGACAGCATCCAGACCCCGGACAGCAGTACCTTGGAGCTGATTCTGGATATTCCCTACGAGAATATTGCGCTCATGCTGGATTTCCCCGTTGTGAAGGCCTCCTCTGTGGAAGCCACCCGTCCCGTAGGTACCGGCCCTTATTATATGAAGGATCAGATGCTGGTACGTAATCCCTATTGGTGGAAGGAAACCCACGGTGTTCTGTCTCAGGATGCCATCACCCTGTCTGTTGCACAGAATTCCAACGACCTGCGGAATCAGTTCGAATTCGGCGGCACGGATCTGGTATACTGTGATCCCAACAGCACCGCCGCAGTGGGCTTCCGCTGTGATTTTGAGGTTTGGGAAGCTCCCACCACCATCATGCACTATCTGGGCTTCAACATCCAGCGAGGCTGGTTCATGGAGGAATCCTTCCGCAGAGCCGTGACCTATGCCATGGATCGGGATCGCTATGCCAACGAAGCCTACGGCGGCTTCGCCCTGCCCACTCCCCTGCCCTGTTCTCCCTATTCCCCCTTCTATGACGAGCAGCTGGCAGAGAATCACGACTATTCCCCTGCAAAATTCAAAGAGGCGCTGGAGCTGTCCGGCATTCTGACCTCCCCTCTGTATGAGGGGCACAACGGCATTTTCCTGGTCTGTCTGGATGATCCTGCCCGAGTCAAAATGGCAAACGAGATCTGCAAGACCCTTAACGATGCCGGCCTTCGTCTGACTGTCAATGCGTTGGAGCGGAAAAAGTTTGACGAAGCTCTGAAAAACCGAGCCTACGATGTCTATTTGGGCGAGATCCGTCTGACTGCGGATTTCAACCTGACCGAGCTTCTGAAGC
>JAFOZC010000055.1 GCA_017391305.1 Oscillospiraceae bacterium
GGTGTCAATCCCGGACAGAGAAGCTCTGAGGGTCAAGTACTTACCGCTTAGAAGTTCCTCCTCATCCAAGGGAATAATGAGGCCATGACCTGAATCTTTGTAAACATCTGACTCATTCGGGTCTGAGAAATACATGGCAAAGGTGGCATAATCCGCCCAGGTGCCCAATATGCAGTTCTCTACTCTGAATCGAATCTGCATGTAGTGGTCCTTACCGGGATACAGTTTCAAGGGTTGTGTGCCGTCGAAGTTAGTTGCTCCCTTAATGATCGTCTGTGCATAGCGGTACCCATTGTTTTTATTTCCGTCAAACGCTACGGTCATTGTACCGGTAGCAGGATCAGTGGATACGGAAGTGGTGGCATCCTTAGAGCCCAACCATTGACTACCTTGGTCGAAGTTGTAACCACCGTATTGAGGGTTATCTCGATAGCGGCGCTCGTAGCCCTCACCGTCGAAGTCTACGAAAAAGGCTTCCGCCGGGATGTACTCCGGATCGATATCCGTGTGATAGACGGTGCCGTTAAGCCGTTCATAGTCCTGATAGGGATCGGCGGAACCGGTCTCGTCGTCGATACGGGTCCATTCCGGATACACAGCTTCCGTCCTCCCATAGCTGTCCTTAAAGTCACCTGCTTGGGTCAGGGTGAAGATATTGGGAGCGAAGTCCGTCTCGTAATACATCACATGGGCAGGGGTAAAGGAAATCTGTGCCAAAACATAGGGGATCTCCTCCGTAGCACCTGTGCCATAGCGGAAGTCCTCTATGGCGATTACGGCAAACAGCCCGTCGATCTGATCCAAGAACTGATCCGGGGTAAAGCTTATGTCTGTCTGTCCCAAACGGAAGATACCTTGGGGTCTCTCTGCTGTGTCTCCTGTCTGCGTACAGAATCTATTTTCGGGGAGCTTCTTGAGAACCTGACCGTTGTAGCCTGTATTCACAAAGCCTTTAATACCGCAGACTCTTGCAGGACTGCCGTCTTCAAAATGAACTAGATCTAAAATATCCTCTATGGGGACGGATACCGCCTTGCCGTAGTCTAAGACAATCTCTAACTTTCGTACCTGGGGCAGAACAGAATTCTCGGGTACACGAAGGAGTCGGGAGGCCTTGCCCACAATGGGAATCAGCTCCGCATTCTGTGCTGTGTTGCGAGGATAGTAGCATCGTGTGGTCAATTGGTTCTTATAAGGCAGATCCCTTACAGTGGTCTTGCGGAGGAAACCGTAGAGACTGAAGCTGCACCTTGCGGGAATGCCCGCTGCCAGAAGCCTCTGCAGCTCCCCTGGCTCTGTAAATCTTACCCGATAAACTCCGGCATCCGGGGTAGCCAAGCCACGTTCTCCTATTTCCTCCAGCAGATCTAACATTTCCTGGGGGCTTAGCTCTTGTACGGTTTGAGAAAGCGGTGCGCCGGAAGCATCCAAAGCACAATACTCCAGTATCAGATTGGAGTATCCCGTGATCACGCCGTTGGCATATGCCTCGTTGGGGTTGGTTAAGGAGTATCCTTCTGTCCCGTCAGGGAGGAGTCCTGTATAGGTGGTGATATGATCCTTGGTCATGCTAACCCCTAAGGAAGGGTCGTAAAGCTCCACATTCACCACAGGCACTTCCCGGATATTGGCCATATCGAAGCTGTAGGCAACGATATCCCCTACATTCACCACCGTATTATCCTCCATAGGGCCGCCCTTGCCTGTAGTGGGATCAACGGTGCCGATACCGCCTAACTGTACCGCATACTGACCCTTGGAGGTAAGGGTTCGGGAGTCCTGAATCTTAATGTTTGTAGAGAAACGAAGGTTAGATTCTGTAGAATGGCGTTCTGCATAGAACATATCAAAATCGTAGACCTGTCCCTCTTGAAGGGAACTGCCGTCTGCGAAACGGAAATCGTTGAGGTAGATCCCATCGCCTACTGCATAATGAGTACCGCCCAGATCCAGTGCAATTTCACCGTTAATGAAGAAATATACATCATCGTCACCGACGAATTCAAAGTACAGATCCTGCTCCTTATAATATACGAAGCTGCCGTAGGCATGCATGGTATAGTGGAAATTGTTCCCTTTTTGATCATAGTTACAGTCCTTGGCATACCAATCACTTCGGTCCGTATCCTTTACACCCAGCTTCGTAAGGATATCGGGATGCTCAAAGCCCAAACCATTCAGGGGTGTGAATCTACATCCGGTCCAGGCGGTATTGGAATTCGTGGCAGGGATGGCGTTGTAGATATAGTAGCCGTCATATACTGTATCACAGGCGGCATCCAGTGTATAATAGCCTTCCTTCTCCGGGTCGGTATAGAGGCGGATCCGATCCCGACCCTGTACAACGGTGTTGTAGCTAATACCCTCGGTGGGATCCAGAACATCGGTGGGATTCGTCTTCTGCCAAGCATAATTCAGGATATAATACGCAAGGTCAAAGGCAGTATCCACATTCCCGTATGCCAGAGCGCCTCCATTACCGTTGGGCAGCTTCTTTCCTGTGGTTTTTGCCAAGGTTTCTTCCCAACTACCCAGTCTGGGAGGCGTTTCCAATCGATCATAGAAATTGCGATTCCATCCGTCGGCATGGTAGTTGCTAATGAGGGCACGCTTCCCCTGGCTGATCAGGTTGGCAACGTAGGACACAGTACCTTCGTTATAAATGAGCTTTCGATCCAGAAGGACAGGCTCTGTCATTTCCGTAAACACAGAACCGCCTACGCCCAAGGGAACGATCACTCTTTTTCCGTGACCCTGGAGATTGTACTTCAGGCTGTCACCGGCATATTCAAAGAAGAGACCGTCTGCACGGAAGTCCAGGAACTCCGCAGGAATGTCAATATAATCTACAGCAGAATCTACGGCGGTCAGCTTTCCCAAATAGGAAAGAAGGCTCTCTGCCTTGGCATCCAATTCGGGCTTTTTCTCCCATTGCAGTGCATCTGTATCATAGAGCCTATTCTCGGCATTGTAGGTTGCGATACAGTCTCTGAGTTCCTTGTCAAAGTCCTCATAGACGGCTGCATCATACCGTCCATCGGGATTTCCGTCTGCGTAGACCTTCATCCGCATAATGGCCTTGTACAGCTCCGATACATGGAAGGCCAAGCGGTAAAGTTTGAGTCTGTTGTAGGTAGTTCCGACCTTTTCTCTGTTCAAAACAGGGCGGAACCCTGTCAACTCCGGGACATAGGTCAAACTGTACCAACAAGAGTCCGTTTCACCGTGGGGTACTATGTAATAGTGGATCAGGAAATCTGTCTCCCTCCGATCTACACCGGGGTTTCCCGGTGCGCCGTAAAAGAAGCCGCCATACTCTTGAATATTATCAAGAGCTACGCCACCGCCTGTCGCACCTAAAATCGGGATCATCCGGGTCCGCCAATTACTCAAGGCACCGTTGGCATCATAGCCCTGAACCAAGCGAATGGCCTTGTCGGGGTCACCGTTGACCACGCTGCCATCCTTGGTTGTAACGGGAACGGCATGAATATACTCGCACTCATCGTAGCGAATAGACATATCCATCATCATGCCCTCCGTCTGGGAACTGCTGTGATTAACAATGTAGTAGATGCCTTCATCCAGTTCCGTTATGCCTTTGCCACCCATCATAACACTTAGATCCGTCAATTGGTTGGCAGGGGCAGCCACCGTGTCGTAGAGAGCAGAAAGCTCTGTTCCCTCTGCAGGATCACTTGCCCTTTCTTCTGCCGCCAAGCTCTGCACAGGCAAAATGCCCACTATGATACTCAGCAGAAGAATACAGGACATGACCCGTTTCCAAAGAATGCTATGTTTCATATTGCGTCCTCCTTCTTTTTTGAACACATTTTCTGTCATTTTACACATAAGCATATTGTATTATAAAATGAATTTATTACGCATAAATCAAAGGCTTCACAAGAAAAAACCTTCTGCGGCATTCCGTAAAGAAACCTCAAAAAGTTAAAACATCTGCACATAAATCCAAAGATACTGAAATAGTATACACCATAATGTACGGTTTTGCAATAGCTTATGGGCTTATATCTTCCCTCTCCGGGGCAAATTCCCGCTTATCGCTCTGTGGGGCAATTTGGCATCTGAACATCAAAAGCCACGAGGGAGATTCGGGTCTCTCTCGTGGCTTTGGGGCTTATTTTGGGAAGAAGCTCTTGGCGGCATCGGACTATGCCATGAAGGCTCTGCATAAAGTAGCTAAGAGACCGATCTTGTTCTCGCCGCAGATATGGGGGTGCATTGCACCCTTGCAGAAGCAGGGGCTTTGCTCTACCTTTCTTCCCGGACACAGGTAACCTTTTCCCGACTATGGAGAACCGGGGTTTCGGTCTCATTGCCGTAAGAATGGGGTATCATTTCAAGGGTTTCGATTCGAGCAAGACCGTCAGGCAATCGGTACATTTGATTTGAGCAGTGCGACCTTCTGCACTGCCGGTCGGAGCCTTCCCCTGTGTGACCTTGCAATTGGGGTGCATTGCACCGTCAGAGGAGGGATACGTCCTTGTTACGATGATTCCCCGAGGATAATTCTTCTCGGCATAGTGCTTCAACAGCTCAAACAGTGTATCGATCCCCTGCTCCGCCAATTGCGGGTATATAGAAGCATACACACTTGCGTCAAATGTTGCGGAAAGCTTCATCAGCTTCGTACTGTTATAATTTGAGATAAAATGCTTGAAGGCTTTCTCATAATCGCCTTTATACATGTACAGGAAGTTTTGACCGTTTTGATTCATGTAGAATTTTATATCGAAAAACGGGCTTGCACAGCGCCCTTCCTCGATACCGAAATTTACAAAATGCCAATAAAGCTTCGTCTCATCATAGCCGTAGGCTTTTTTCAGATCCGCATTGTTATCGGCATAATATTTTGCATCAAAGACATAGGGTCTGATTGCCGCAGGAATGCCCACAGCTCTATGGGATCGAATGACAGGAAAGCGGAACAGTTGCGGTCCTGCATAAGCAACGTAACTGGTCGTACCCATTTCATTGAACCACTGCTTGCAGTGATAAACCCAAGGATTGTCCCCTTCGGAGGCATGCCAGGGCCCCTCACCTGTGGGCCAGAGAGCATGATCCGCATCGATCGTTTGGTAGGCTTGCTTGGTCAAGCCCGCAACGCCATGATGGGAAACCTGCACATAGTCTGATTTGAGGTTGAAATATTTTTCGGGATTCCTCTCATTGCGTTTATGGTTCTGCAGAAGCACGGTAGTACCCACAAATCCGCAGTCGCCTGTGAAAAGAATGCTCTTACCCCCAACGGTCATGCGGAAAACAACGCTCGTATCATTGAGATTATCGGACAGAAGCTCTTTCAGCGTCAGATTCTCGAACTTGCTGCCCTGATTTTGATAGGTTCCCGTATATCGGTTGCTATTGCTATCCACCAAGGCCTTCACATCGTCAAAGGTCTGCAAGATGTCAATATGCACCTCGTCAAAATCGAAGGAGCTGTTACACTTGCCGGATTGGATAGAATGAACCACGACCTGCTTGGGTCGTCCGCCCTTAGAATTCTTGATGCGGTCTCGGAAGATAATATCGATCCATTTCATATCGTTTTTCACGGTCACGGTATCCAGTGCATAGAAATACTCGTCCACCTCTTCATCGGTAAGATTGTGCTGGTAATATGCATCGACCGTGATTTTGTCAGCATAGAGCTTAGCAATGGATAAAGCGGCGCCAAAGTGGTCAGCGTGGGCGTGGGTGAAGAACCATGCATCGACATGGGGTGTGTTGTCTCCCGTTATCTCTCGCAGATAAGAGAAAAGATATTTCCCATCGTAATGCTCCCCCTGCCAACCGCCGTCAATGATGATGATCTTTCCCTTGCGAGTCTTGATAATATAGGACATGTTGTCCTCAACGCCCGGTTGCTTACAAGGAAGCTGATACAAAATCGTCTGTGCTGTTGTTTCTGCCTGAGGCAAACCCTGAATCGTAAAATGAAGCGTGTCAAGATAGCTTCGAAGCTCCGCTACCTGTTTATCCAAACGGTTTTGGATATAGTCATAGGGCTTGATCAAGGTCTTCGGGACAAGGTTGTACTGATGGAACAAATCGATACTCTCCCGAACGCATGCCAAAAATGCATCATAGCCTGCAGGGGCATAGAACGCAGGTGCATCCAGTAAGCTTGTGACTTCGTCCATAGCGGAGCGCAGATCCAGGGTAGACCAGAAACGATAGAGCATCAGTCCAAGTCCCTCATAGTTGTTATCCCCGGAGCTGTTATCCTTCCATCGCCAAGAAGCATCTGCCCCGCTCATTCTAAGACCGTGGGTACCGGCATAGTTGCGGATACCGAAATATGAGGATTTATTTGAGTGCTCAAGGCGCAGCTTATCTGCGGCGGTAGGAACGGTAGACTTGACATAGTACAGATTGGACGATCCTTTGATCTTTGGCCCCACAGCCAGATTATTACCGCTTCCAAACCGAATTTTGTAAGCAGGCATGCCGTTTGCCGCAGTACCCGCCGGCGAAAGCTCAAAGAGCATCGAGGTGGAGATTCCACTTGTGATGTAGAAGAAGTTTGTACTGTCCGAGGCAACGACCTCCGTAGAGGGCAAGCCGGCATCGTTCCCTGTCCAGCCACCGTTAAGTGCATAGAAGCTATCTCCTTGCTTGCGGATCAGATAGTGGGGTCCTCGGATGTTGACCATGTCGGTTGCGCCGTCGGCTGATCGGGTAAAGCCCGTCAGATCAACTCTTCCGTTACGATTTTTCCCCTTAGGAAGGGACAGGATCTCTGTTTTCAGTGCGGCTGCCCTGCTCTCCCGTTCAGCATCGGTCGACAGCGGAAGTTGAACGGTTTGCGTTTTCTCTGCCAAAGCCCTTGGGGGGAGCAGAGATATCATCAAAAATACGCACAGGACGATAGCAAGGAATCTGAATTTAGAATGCATGAGAAGCACCTCCTATGTTTCCTATAAATATGCATCGGATATTGAAAAAAACTTCCACAACCCCGATTTTGCAACAGATCCTCCCTTATTTTACCATTAAAATGCCAAAAGTACAATACCATTTCTCTAAAAATCTTATAAATATTCATACAAAATATTCATACAAACCAAATCCACACTACCCCGCTGAGGTCTGTGGAGCATACAAGCTCGGTATCGTCCCATCGGCCCTTTGCCGTAAACTGCCTTGTGTCCTTCCACCTGTGCGCCCCTCATAAACGCTTCGGAATTTGACCGTACAACACAGATCTCCAAGGGTGGAAATTCCCTTGGAGATCCTAATTTGTTTATGGGGGAACAGGCTGTTTTAGGCGAAGTATGCCTTTGCGCTGTCACTATAGGCAAACAGCGCCTTGCACAGGTCTAAGAGTGGGCCTGTCTTGTTGTTGCCGTAGGTATCGGCACTGTACTCCAGCGTACAGGACAGCGGTGTATTGTCTGCGAAAATCTGCACCGCCACTACGCTCCTCAGCTCTGCGGCTAAAAGCATATCCGCAGTAAATACATACAAGCCCTTTGCTTCATTGTACAGCGCAGGGTCCTTGATCTTCGCAGAGCGTTGATTGCCGTTTCCGTCTCGGTAGGAAATGCAGAGCATCAAATCGGAGATGCTTCCGCTGTAGTTTGTCGGATCAAATACAAATTTCAGACCCACCCTGGATTCCAAATTCAAGGCCTTTCCTGCCCATGTAATGGGCGCATTGTCCAGATCCGTCAACACTCTGTCCGTATTGCCGAAGGACACTGCCTCCAAGTCGGAGAGATAGGCCCGCTGACTTGCGGTCATGGCACTGTCTGCAAGGGCATCGGTACGGTAGGACTTGTAGATCTGTGCCTTTGCGCCGTAGCGGAGGAAATCGGCACATAGGGTCTTGAGCCTCTCACCGGCGCCGTCTTTGTTCAGTTGGGCATAGGCATATTGAGCAATGCTGTAGTAGTCTGTTTCGGAACAGTAGAGTCTGCCGTCCTTCTTCATATAGAGGGTAGCTTCCAGCACGTCGTTCATCTGCACTGCGGTGAGACCCTCTAAGGTGAAGTAATAGTACATCCCCTTATCTATGGGATCGATCCGCAGAGCCTCCTCCCTGCCGGGAAGCTTGACCTCCAGATAGAAGCTGTCGTAGTCTGCCATGCTCTCCTTGGTAAGGGCATAGTTGAGGGAAATATCACTTGCCAAATTCAGGGAGTGCATGAGCTTGGTGTCCTCTATCAGGAGGGGGGTCTCCAGAGCGGCCTTCATGACCAGAGCGGCAGCACGGAGGGTTTGACTGTCTACCACAAAGTCGTAGTAGGGCTCGGCTGCCTTGACAGGGGGCTTATAGATCTCGTTGTCAGAGACAGCATCCTGAGGCAGACCGATCTCCGGCTGTTTGTCGTAGGCAACCTTGATATCCGTCACAGACAAGACATTGGTGACAGTCCCGGCTGTGCCGTTGTTGTACAGAACGATGTAACAGTAGCGGCTTCCGTCAAGCTCAAAGAAGGTGTCTGCATCAATGGGTAGTGCGTAATACTGCGCTGTGGCACTGCCTACGGTCACATCCCGACGTCCTACCACCTGCATAAGGCCGTTAGCGGTAGCATTGCCTTGGGTGACGATGCCCGCTACAAGGTTTGCAGGCTCATCGGCCTTGATGGTCTTGGCCGACACATCCACACTGGCAGGAACATATTCGGTAGAGATCTTCAGTACGAAGGCCACAGCTTGGCCGGGCGCCAAGTAGACCTCGTTCTTAGGGCCGATCTTGTTGTAGGTGGTTGCAGAGGCGGTGATGTGATCGGTTACCTCAATGCCCTCGGAAACGATGGTAGTCGTGCTGTCGGGGATCGTCTCACCGGTTTCGTCTGTGGCAGGAACGTTTGCCGTCGGCTCCTCTGCGGAGTCTACAAAGATAGCGCCGTTTCCGGTTAATTGAGAGGCAAAGTCCTCGGCGGACAGGAGGATGTTGCGGATCTCCTTGACGGAGGCGTAGCCCTCCGTATCCACAAGATAGGTATGGAGGATCTCTTGCCCAAGACCTGTGTCCTCGCCCATAGGATCATAGATCCGCACCGCATCAAAGTGGAAATTGCCCTTGTGGTTCAGGAATTCATAGGATGTCTTAGCAGGGGCGCTGACCCACAGGATCACATCGTAATCTCCGAAGGGCAGACCCTGTACAGAGGCCACGGGGATCTGATACAGCTCCAGCTCGCCCTTGTTGTTGACGGTCAGGGTCTTGACAGGCTTGTCCTTTTCCCTGTCAGCCCCCTTCTTCCATACTTCGATGCGGATAGAGCCCTGATCCATGTCGGTTCGGCTGATGATGTCGAAACCGGTACCACGGAAGCTGAAGCTTGCCTCCGTATACTTGTCCGTCTGGAACTGGGTCTTGACGCCTTGTCCGGTGACAACGAAGCTGCTGCCATTGGAAAGCTCGGTATCGTTGAGGTAGGAGGAGTCGTAGCCATAGACAGGCTCGGGAGCGATCCTGCCGGGTCCCATGTAGATGTAGTCAATGACGATCTTGCCTATATCCTCGCCGGAACTGCTCTTTTTACTCTTAATGTGCCAGAATCTCACATCAATACCGTCTACATAGTCGGCCTCTGCAATGTGATCCTCCAAGGGGATCGTAATGATCCGGTATTCGGGAGAGGTTAAATCAAGGGAAGTCCAATAGGTATGGGGGTTAACAACCTTATGTACACCGTCTTTCAGATAGTTTACTCTAACATCCAGTGCGGGAACATCGTACCGGTCTCCCTGGGCTTCGTTCCAGCCGTCATCGTTGACAAACTTGTCATCCCCACTTCCGTCTTCACAGTTCTCGATCTTCAAGCGGATCTGGATCAGACCGGCTCTGTCAGGACGGTAGTGCAGGGGCAGATTTGTTGAGGTGCTATACTCATATTTCCGGGAAGTTTTTGCGGGCATAAGATCCACACGGTAGACCTCGTTATCATCGAAGGATACAAAGCTTGGCGGGTAGACGGTGATGGTTCCGCTGCTGTTGTCTATGGAGAAGTCACCGCCGGTGCCACTGGGACGACCCTGCGTACCGGATGGACCGTAGCCCGTTGCCCAGTTGGCTACATCAGAGGTGTTGCCGGGCTCCCAACGGTCATAATTGAATTCGCCATAGCTAATGGCTGTATAGCGTTGTTGATCCTCTCCCGTATTGCCGAATCCGAAATACAGACTGCTGTTTACGGGGTTACCCTCCGTTAAGGGTCCGACATAGATGTAATCTACGGTAAAGGTACAGCCCTGTGTGCCGGAAATAACGGGGCGGACACCCTTGATCAGAGGTGTTTTTATATAATCCTCCATGTTCAGGGGAACGGTAAATACATGGTAGTTGCCGTCCATATAGTCCGATGCAGGGAAGGTGGCTTTACCGTACAATTTTTGTACGGTGCCTTCATAATTCTCCATGGACAGGGTCAGGGAGCCACTTGAGCAGGATCCACCCGTTATCTTCATACGGACAAGGAGATGATCCTTTGATCCCCGGGTGAAGTTCAACTGATTGAGCCAATAACTGGGAGCACTGTGTATGTAATTATACTCTGCGGTTGCATTAGCATCCGCGAAGGTGATTGTGCCTGCGGCAGTGTCGATACCGATGATACTTGTGTCAAAGTCTACGCTCCAGTTACCCACAAGATCGTAGTTACGGCCATTGAGCAGATGGTCCGGATTTTGGCAATTTTCCACAGTACAATCCGGATGATTGCATACAGGATTGTTGTAGACGATATTGCTGTAACGGAGGCGGTCTCTGTCCTTGTTGGTAAAGTCGAAGAACAGATGGTCGCGGGGAACTTCCGCAGGGGCAGGGATCGTGGGATCTTGCTCCTGACTCAAATAAGGCAGCATATGCTCCGGTCCGATATAAATATAATCTACTTCAAATGTAGCACCCTGAATGTTGTGGAAGGTAGGACGGATAGAGGCCAATTTACTCAACTTCAGATATGCACTTTCGTTCAGGGGGATAGTGAATGTGTGGAACTTACCTTTAATTTTGCTGTAATCAAAGGTGGTCATACCGCATTTGAAGGCATTGCTGGAGACGGCTCCGGGAGCGAGAGCTTCTATCCATAAGTCGGGTGTTTTCCCGCTGATGACATTTCCGTTAGAAACTCTAACGCGAACTTGGCATACATCCTTTTTCCCCGGCGTGTAGGCCAAGGGGGTTTTGCTGTCGGTGGATCCACTGTGGAAATAATTGTAAGTGTAGCCTGCCGTACCGTTCAAATCGATGTTGTCCGTGAAGGTGAGGCAACCGTTTTTGATCTCCAATTTTTTGTTCGGGGAAGATGCGATATCTGTTGACCAATTTCCTACATTGCTAAAATCGGTTCCTCCGTAAATACTACTACCATAACGGAGTGTGTCACCTGCAGAACGGTCGAAGGTGAAGAGCAGATAATTCTGATACAGCTTTTCCGGTAATCCGGCAGTGGGTCCTACATAGATGTAATCAATGGTCATGACACCCATAGCAGAGGCACTGATACTGTTTACATTGAATAACTGGACGCGGAGTCTATCAACGCTGGGGAGCCTGCTGTATACATCCGTCATGGGGATCGTGACGGTATAATATTGATCGCTGTTCAAATAGGCTTCGGGGAAAGGCGCCTGTACACATTGGAGCTCGCCGCTACTGTCGGAGAAATACAGGCGGAACCAGGGATCATTATTATCAGAGTCTATCTTGAAGTTTTTCAGCTTGAAACGCACCTGGGCCATATCTTCTCTCCCCGGGTGGAGATATATGGGGGTGGTGGTTGCGTTGTCCAGAGAAATACCCGTTTGCACATAGGCACTCTTTCCTATGCTTTTCATGGTGAAGGATAAGGTTCCGGTAGTGTGATCAATGGTAGCATAGTTAGCATTACCGGTGTTGACTACCCAGTATTTTGCATGATTCGTTCCGGTAGAAGTTCCGGTTAAGTCGAAGTCCAATCCATTGTACAGAGGATTGTCTCGATACCGTCTGTCATAACCGTCCCCGGTAAAATCTGCAAAGAAAGCATCGGAGGGGACACCCTCGCGGTCGATCTCCGTGCCGTAAACGGTGTTAGCTAAACGGCTATAGTCCTGGTAGGGATCGGTGGAACCGGTATCGTCTTCAACGGGGGTCCATCCCGGATACACATCGTTCTCTCTCTCGTAGACATCCTCAAAGCTGCCGGCCTGAGTCAGGGTGAAGATATTGGATTCGGGGGCAAAGTCCGTCTCGTAATACATCACATGGGCAGGGGTAAAGGTGATCTGTGCCAGAATATACGGGATTTTTACGGTAGTCTCTGTGCCGTAATAGAAGTCCTCTAAGGCAATCACCGCAAACAGTCCTTCTATCTGATCCAGAAACCGACTCGGGGTAAATGTCAGCTCGGTGCTGTCCAAGTGGAAAGCACCTTGTACCCCCGGTGCTGTATCTCCTATATTGTTACAGAATATTCCTGCCGGGAACTTGGTAAGGGGCTGACCGTTGTAGCCTTCGCTTACGAAGCCTATCACCTCGCCCACTCTTGCGGGACTGCCGTCTTCAAAGTGAACCAGATCTACAATATCCTCTAAGGGGATGGCTACTGCCTTGCCATAGTCCAGAACCACCTCTAACTTCCGCACCTGAGGCATATTGGAATTCTCCATCGCTCGGATCATACGGCTTGCCTTGCCGGTAACGGTAGAATATGCTGCATCTGTATGGCTGCTTCTGGGATAATCGCAATGGGTGGTCAGCTCGTTGATATAGGGGGTGTCGGTAGATTTGACCTTGCGGAGGAAGCCGTAGATGCTGAAGCTGCACTTTGTGGGAATGCCTGCCTTCAGGAGGGCACGGAGCTCATCGGCATTCTCCACCCGTACACGGTAACAGCCTTCCGGTAGGGAAGTGTACTTCCAATTCTGTGCACCCTCGGGGAGGTCGGCGGTCAGCGTCAACAGATCCAGCATCCGGCCTGCACTGAGGCTCTGTACCGGCTGAGAGGCGGGGACATTATCATTATCCAATGTGCGATACTCTAAGAGGAGATTGTCGAATCGGGTCACCACCCCATTGGCATGATCGGCATCGGGATCGGTCAGACTGATGACGGTCTGCCCATCTACCTGACCTTCATAGGTGCCGATATAGGTAGGAGACAGGCTGACACCCAAGGTAGGGTCTTCCATTCTCACATTCACCAGGGGGACATCCATAGTGTTCTGCAGGTCGAAGCTGTATGCCATAATATCTCCGATGAAGACACCGGTATTATCCGCCACGGGAGAACCCTTGCCCGTTATGGGGTCTGTGGCATCAGCACCGCCCATTTGGACGATATATTGTCCCTTGGTAGTGACCGCTTCGGGATTGACGATCTTGATGTTGGTGGAGAATTTCATGTTGGCGGCATTGGTGTGGCGTTCGGCATAGAACATGTCGAAGGAATAAATGCCACCATCTACCAGACCCAGATTTTTCTCTTCATTGAGTTGCCTGAGATCAATGTTGTTGAAGCCTGCGGCGGAGTGGCATCCTCCGAGGTCAACAGCCAACTTGTCATTTACGAAGAAATAAACATCGTCATCACCGACGAAACTCAGAGTTTGCTCCTGCCCCTCGTAATAGACAAAGCTACCGGAGGCATGAAGGCTGTATCCAAAATTGGATTTCTGAATATCGTAACGGTAGCCATCATTTCCAACTCGAAATGAACCGGGATCTGTCTCTGTTCCGTTCTTTTCAAAGCCCAAACCGTCAGCCGGCATCATAAGGGGAGCAGATCCTAAATTGGAGTTCATTTGCGGTACTGCGTTCATGACAGTATATCCATCTGTTACAACACGATTGATTGCATCCATGGTATACATACCGGTAGCAGGATCGTAATGTAGACGAAGGGTATTTCTCTCTGTAATGACTGTATTATACAGTTCTTTGTCTGCGTTTAGGTAATCCTTAGAGGGAACGGGTCTCCATAAATTGTTGAGCATGTAGTAGGCTAAATCATAGGCTGTTTTTACATTTTTCCAGTAGAGAATTCCACCGTTTTCCCCGGTTGTTGTTTTTTTGACAGTTGCATCAAAAGAGCCTAAGGTAGCGGCCTTGGTATTAGCGGTAGCACCGGAAGCGTGATAGGCCTTGTACAGATCTTCTGCTTTCTGAATAAAAGCATCCTGCCAATCTTTGCCGTCCAAACTTGTGTTAAAGGTGTTAATCTGCGTCTCATTTTCCTTGTAGAGTTCGTGATTTTCATCAAGCGTCCACTCTGTGACCAGCAACGCGGCTACAAGGTCAACGGTATGCTTTGCGTAGTATAATTCTCCGTCGATCAAGGTTTCCAGTGTCAAGTTCTGTCGGACACTATTGTTTGTATCTGTATTGATTGTACCGGCATTCTTAGTGAATTCGTTATAAACTGTGCTGAATCCCTCCGCTTTAAGCTGTTCTTCCATTCTCAAGGTGGTCAATGCATATCTGTAACCCGTAGCACCTACAAGGCATTCAAACAGCAGTTTATCACTGCGGAAGTCCATAAGCTCCATAGGAATATCAATGTAGCTTGCATGAGAATCCACTGCTGTAAGCCTGCCTGCATGTGATCGCAGCTTTGCTGCCAGAGCGTCCAGCTCCCCCTGTAGGTTAGGGGTGTTTGATGTCATTTCGCTCCGGTGGGTACGGTATTTCTCCAAGGCCTCACTTAGATCCTTGGCGAATGCGGCGTAGACAGTCTCGTCGTATCTTCCGTCAGCATTTCCACAGCCATAAGGCTCCATGTATTCCAGTGCCTTGAACAACTCCAAGGTCAAATCGGATATCCGGAACAGATACATGTCATACTCATCTCCCCCGTTGGTGGGAGCATCGGAGGATGTCCATGCATGGAATAAGTTGCGGTTGTTGCTCATGCCAACCCATTGCTTGCGGTTGTACAGAAGGAAGGCTTTGCTTTTGTTGGAAAAGAGGTTCTTATTATAGCTGTCGTTGCTTCCGTAGGAGCTCCGCTCCTCAATACCGATCATCAAAGGGGTTCCGTACAGAATATTCTCCATGTTGGCATCGGAATTCGTAAGCGTCGTGGTATTGTCTGCGACGTTCAGATATTGTCCGTTGGAAAGCATGATGGATCGGTGCAGTCTGAAATCCTTGAATGTAGAGGAACCTACCAGACTGTCTGTAGTGACATTCCCGTTTGCGACAGGCAGGTAGATCAGTTTATTGAATACCTTTCGATTTTTGTTGTTTGTACCATCTGCATTAAACTCCCCAGGCGCATCGGGATCAAATGTTGCATAGAAGCCGTTCCGATCCAAGGCCATTACAAAATAGGATCCTTCCTCAATATCCGGTACGGCACTGATCTGCTGTGTCACAGGAGCGAGGAGCTCGTTGATTTGCTCGTCATAGGGCTTGACCCAAGCCATTGCTTCTTCCAGTGCGACGAGCTGTGTCTCCACCTCTTCCTGTGCGGCTTCGACCTCAGAAGGAGTATCGCTGTAGGAATCCTGATTGTACTTCTTGTACATGGAGAGTGTAGCATCTACCTGGGTCAAGAAGGCCCCTATTCGACCCGTCTCATATGCGTTCGGCGATGCCAAATAGGTTCTTGCTTCCATAAGTGCATCGTAAAGAGGCTCTACATTAACACGATCGGTCCGCTCTTTATATAGGATAAATACCGTAGAAGTAGCTGCATTAGAGCCGATGTAGTAGGTACCTGCAGTCAGATCCTCCGCAAACAGCAAGCCTGTTCTGTCGCTATCCTTATATGGACCGCTGTTAAAGATATACACACCGTCCTGGATTCCTTTGGGCCAGGCAAGGATCGTCGTACTGACCTTCTGCACTTCGGGTTTTAATTGCAGACCATTTGTTATAGTACCTTTGGTTGTGTTGGTGCCACTGTAGTCTAAGAGGTGGATATATCTCCCGTCAACGGTCTTCATATAGTATCTGGCTCTGCCGGAGGTTGGCCAATAGGCCCAGTCATTATTGTTATTACTGTCTTTGGCAGTAGTATCCATCTGAAGCTCAATGACAGTGCCCACATCAGCACCGAAGAGCTGTTCCCCATCAACAGTGACCGGATCCAGCCCGTAGTGGCAGTATCTGACAGGATTAGTGGGATCAAAGGCGTAATAGGCTCCGTTAATAGGTTCCTTGTTGACAAAGATATATTTGCCGCCCAAGCCCTCAAAGAAGCCCTGGCCATTAACCATATTATATATGCCATCAGAGCCCAGAGTATAAGGGACACTATGGTGCACATACTTAGAGTACCGATCTCCGGTCTCTATTTCATTGATCCGCGTGATGAGATCTTCTGCCGTAGTTTGCTCTCCGGCGGGCTCGGCCTCTGCCCGAGTACTGAGGGTCACGGGTACCATTCCCAGGACCATGACCAATACCAGCACCAGAGAAAGGATCCGCTGTCCGATTTTTGTCTTCATGTCTTTTTCCTCCATATTCAAAGTATGCGTGGAATTTTCATCTCACAGCAGAACGGAAATCCCCTGGTCCGGATTTAAGGGCATTATAAAGAGGGGAGAACCATTGCTTATGCTGAAAAAACCATACAAATAACCATTATAGATTATACTCTCTTTTCCAAGCATT
The DNA here is from genome assembly GCA_017391305.1 of Oscillospiraceae bacterium. Lineage (GTDB taxonomy): Bacteria > Bacillota > Clostridia > Oscillospirales > Oscillospiraceae > JAZOXB01. The sequence goes on from JAFOZC010000055.1 coordinate 16,580, forward strand.
GTCAACGGAAAAATGCCATATTTGACATAAATTTTCATCCCATAAGGAGCCGTGGGAAATCCTGCTTTATCGAGCTGTATGCACCTTCGTCACCCGTACAAATTGCGTCATTATAAACGCATCACCAAGCATATTCGTAGGGAACGGTCTTGTGCCGTTCCGCCTGCAGGCACTTTCATTATCCGCGTCGAATTCCGATTTATCGAGCTGTTTGCATGCGTATAAATCCCTACATGGTAACGCACCGCTGCGTAGGGAACGACCCTGTGTCGTTCCGTGGCAGTATCGCAACCCGTATGCATTCCGATTTTTTACGCAGTTTAACAGGTCTGCACAGGCCAAAGCCTTCTCCTTGAGGAGAAGGTGCCCGAAGGGCGGATGTGGTGTGCGGTGAAAACTTCGAAAATCTAATGCATTTGGGCGAATACGCACGGATTATCACCTTCGGTGATGAGATTTTGCGTCGCAAAATCTCGCACCACATCAGTCGCTACGCGACAGCTTCTCCTCAAGGAGAAGCCTTGCCCCCTACCATTCCTTCGGTTTATTCGACAAATCGGAATTCGCACGAATAATGAAAGTGCCTACAGCGGAACGACACAGGGTCGTTCCCTACGAAGCGATGCGTTGTCATGTTGGGATTTGTATACCTGAAGCAGACCGACAAATTGGAATTTGACGCAAAAGGCCCGGGCGAGAGTTTCTCTCGTCCGGGTCTTGTGGGTTTATTTTGCGAAGAAGGTCTTGGCGGCGTCGGAGTATGCCATGAGAGCTCTGCACAGTGTGTCCAAGGTGCCGGCCTTGTTGTTTCCGTAGGTGTCTACGCTGTATTCCAGGGTGTTGGAGATCCGGGTATCTCCTGCGTAGACGGCGGCTTGGAGGACCGTGCGGAGCTCGGCGGCTAAGAGACCGCTGAAGTCGAAGCTGTAGTAGCCATCCACACTGCCATAGGGCTCTGCTTCGGTGAGGACAGCGGTCTGCTCTGCGCCTGCATAGTCTCTGTAACGGACACGTAGGGTGATGTTATCCGTAGTCTCACAGGCGGTGAGATCCACCACATACCGCAGAGTCACCTTGCTGTCTAAGATCAGGGACTTGCCCAGCCATTTTGCAGTGGGGTTGCTGAGATCCCCAAGCTGTCGATTGGTGTTGCCGAAGGTAACTGCACTGAGATCTGCCAGGTAGGCTCTCTGCTCCTCTGTCATGGAACCGTCTGCTAAGGCATCGGTGCGATATCCCTTGAAGATCTGGGCGGCAGAGCCGTATCGCAGGAGCTCGGCACACAGGGCCTTCAGCTTGGGGTCTGCCCCATCCTTATTCAGCTGGGTGTAGGCGTATTGCGCTACGGAATAGGTATCTACCTTGGAGCAATATTCTCCTCCGTCCTTTACCATACGGAGCTGAGCTGTGACCACATCTCCCATCTGAATGGCCGTGAGTCCCGTCAGGGTGTAGTAATAGAAGTAACCGTTAAGGACGGGTGATAGGGTCACGGTCTTGGTGCCTGTCTGCACATTGCCCTCATATACGGGGATCTTGCATACCATACAGTGGGTGCTGTAGCCCTCCAATAACTCCGCCCGAACAGCAAAGTTAACGGAAATATCGCTGGCAAGGTTCAGGGTATGGTTGATCACGAGGCTTTCATCAATGACAGGCTCCTTGATCTCTGCTTCTCCGCAGATACAGTTGCCGTCTTCGTAGGTATGGGCTTCGGTTGCGGTGTAGTCACACTTTGTACAGGTGACTGCATGGGTGGTTGCGTCAACGGTCTTATAGGCGTAGCTATGACCCGTTGCAGGGATCTCCTCCTGCTGAGCGAGGATCTCTCGACAGTCGGCGCAATAGGAGCCCTCGGTCATGCCGGTGGTCGTACAACCGGCAGGGGTGCCGGGCATGGTGATGGGTGTATGTCCCTTGGCAGGAATGGCAGTTCCGGGGACAACCACTGCCGAGCAGGTATTACACTTGACGCGGTAGGACTTGCCTGCCTGTGTGCATGTGGGTACAGTACCTGTTGTTACGGTGCAATCGGTGTGTACGGTGGTGCCGTCGGAGGATAGGAAGGTCTGAGAGGGGATCTCGCCATTGCCGTAGCCATTGGCGGCATAATGCTGCAGCAGACCCAGCATAGAAGCGTTGGACATGTTGCTGTGTGCCGCGGCATAGATCGCGGTATCGAAGATGGGAGACAGCTTCATACGGGAAGAAGTCTTATACTTGGACAGGAAGTCGTTGAAGGCGGCAAGGTAATTCCCCTTGTGGGTGTCTCGGAAATTCTGCCCGTTCTGATTGGCATAGAAACGCACATCAAAGAAGGGGCTTGCACAGCGTCCTTCCTCTATGCCGTAGTTCACAAAGTGGTAATACAGCTGTCCCGGATCATTGCCGTAGAGCTCAAACAGCTCAGGGTATTGGCTGAGATAATATTGGGCATCGAATACATAGTCCTTCAGCTCTGCGGGGATGCTGATGGGGGAGGCAGATCGAACTACGGGGAAGGAGAAGCTCTGAGGTCCTAAGTAGGAGGGGTAGTTGGTGACGCCCATTGCGGCGAACCACTCCAAAGCATAGGGGAGGGCAAGATCTGACTTAGAACCTGTGTATTCATACTTGGGGGTGGGCCAGAGACCTACATCCGGGTCGATGCGGTTGTAGGTGGCCTTGGTCAAGCCATAGTAGCCGTGGTGAGCCACCTGGACATAGTCACTCTTGATGGTGTAGTATTGATCGGGGTTGGAAGCGTGGATGTCGTGGAATTTGTTCAGCAAATAGCCTGCAACATAGCCGGCATCTCCCGTGAAGAGGATGTTCTTGCCCCCTACGGAGGCACGGAATACGATACTGGTCTCGTTAAAGTTCCCGTCTACCAGTTGACGGAAGGTCAGATTCTTGAAGTTCCGTCCCTCTACAGGCCAGGTGCCGGAATAAGTACCGCTGACATTGTTCACTGCCCACTTGATGTCCTCAAAGTCTAAGAGGATATCAATATGTACCTCGTCAAAGTCGAAGGAGCTGTTGCACTTGCCGGAATGTACGGAGTTCACAAAGACCTCACGGACAGGGCCGCCTTGGGCATTTTTCAGCTTCTTCATCATATAGGGAACTCTGCCTACGGCAGAAATAGTTCCGTCGATCCCTGCGCTTGCCAGATAACTGCGGATGTCGGATTCGTTGGGATAGTGGCGGTAGAAGGCCTCCACAGTGACCTTATCTGCGTACTTATTGGCAAAGGTTGCCACTGCACCGTGGTGATCCCCATGGGCATGGGTAATGAACCACGCTTCAATATTCGGGGTGGGATCTCCCGTGATCTTCTGCAAATAGGAGAAGAGGAAATCGCCGTCCTCGTTGTTCCGCTCCCAGCCGCCGTCGATGAGGATGATCTTGCCCTGACGGGTCACGATCACATAGGACATATTGTGGTCATAGTCCCCTGCACTGCGAGGAGCCTTGGAGGGGAGCTGGTGGAGAGTGGTCACTGCATTGGTCTCTGCCGCAGGGGGTTGGGGAATGCTGTCGGTCAGGGTCTTGTCGAAGGCCCGAAGCTCGGCGGCCTTCTCATCCAGCCTCTCCTGGATGAAGTCGTAGGGTTGGATCCCTGCCTTGGGGACTACATTATATTGGCGGAACAGGGCGATGCTCTCCTCCATGCAGGTGAGGAAGGCACTGTATGTTTCGACATCGAAGAATTCAGGGGTGTCTAAGTAGCCGGTCATGTCACGGATGGCGGAGAGAATGCTGTGTGTAGACCACAGTCGGTACAGATACAGGGCGTTGCCGTCATAGGAATTATCTCCGGCGCTGTTGTCCTTCCAGCGGACATGGGACAGGTCATTACTCTGACGCAGACCGTGAGTACCTGCCAGATTGCGGATCCGTGCCCAGCCTGCTCCGTCGGGATGCTCGAAGCGGATCTTGGGAGCAGTGGACAGGGTAGTGGTGGTATCGGCCTTCACATAGTACAGGTTGGTATAGGTTCCGGTATATTGGGATCCCACGGCCAAATTCCGCCCGTTATTGAAACGGAGAACATAGCCGGGCATGCCGTTGGAGGCGTTGCCGGTGTAGTAGAAGTCAAATGCCATAGAAGTGGAGATCCCGGAGGTAATGTACAGGTAGCTGTTTGCATCGTTGGGCGTGACCTGCTTGAGAGGGAGGTTACCGTTGGTTCCCGTCCAACTGCCGTCCAGAGCATAGAAATTGGGACTCTGGAAACGAATGAGGTAATGCTTGCCTCGGAGATTCTTCATATCCGTACTGCCATCAGTGCTCTGGGTGAAGGAGGACAGGAGAACTCTGCCGTTGCGATTGGTGCCGGTGGCGGGGAGGGTATTGACCTCACGGCGGAGAACTGCGGCGGTCTGGGCAGGGGTCAGATCCGTACGGGGGATGAGCTTGGTGGCATAGGCATTCAGTGCCTTTGCCTGAGTATCCAAGGTATCCTGGATGAAGTCGTAGGGCGCAATGAGTGCGGTGGGACGGGCATCATACTTTCGGAACATTGCGATGCTCTCCTCCATACAGGTGAGGAAACGGGCATATTCCGCCTCCTCATACAGCTCCGGCACTTCAAGGTAGGCTTGCATTTTGCTCATAGCCTCTCGGAGCCCTGCCGTAGACCAAAGCCTGTACAGATACAGAGCATTTCCGTCATAGGCATTGTCCCCTGCGCTGTTATCCTTCCAGCGGACATGGGTCAGATCATTGCTCTGCCGCAGACCGTGAGTGCCGCTGAAGTTACTGATCCTTGCCCATCCCGAGCCGTCGGGATGGACGAAGCGGATCTTGGGAGCCTTGGACAGGTCAGCGGTGGTATCGGCCTTGACATAGTACAGATTGGTATAACTGCCCGTATATCGGGAACCTACAGCCAAGTTCCGCCCGTTATTGAACCGAAGAACATAGCCGGGCATACCGTTAGAGGCATTGCCTGTATAGTGGAGGTCGAATGCCATGGAGGTGGAGATCCCGGCGGTGATGTAATAGAAGTTAGAAGTGTCGGAGGCTGTGACCTGCTTCAGGGGCAGGTTGGCATCTGTTCCCGTCCAACTTCCGTCCAGTGCATAGAAGATGCTGTCCTGGTTGCGGATCAGGTAGTGCTTGCCCTTCAGCTCCTTCATATCCTTACTTCCGTCTGCACTTTGGGTGAAGTCGGACAGACGGACTCTGCCGTTGCGGTTGCCTCCTGTCGCAGGCAGGAGGGACAGGGTCTCGGACAGGGCTTGGGCTCTGTGTGCAAGTGTCGTATCTCCCCCCTCGGCGGTAACGACCTCCATATCCTCGGTAGCATGGACGGTGGCTGTGGGAAGGACGCTCAGAAGCATACAGAGGCAGAGCAGAATGCTCATAAGCTTCTTGATCATAGGATGTTCCATAGTCTATCTCCTTCTGAAATGAAATACTATCACAGTTTTATGGTATCATAAAAATTGGAATTTTTCAAGAAATTTCGGAGAATTCACAACTGTCATCTCCAAAAAACACAGTCTCATTTTCCTCTGCGAAGGAAGTCCCGAAGGGGGAAAGTATGCCTCACTCACACAAGCCCCATCAACCGCCGACGTCCGGTGGTTGATGGGGCGCAATTGCCGTACTATGAGGACTTGTGTTATTTGGGCTCTTTGCCCTCTCCGAAGATGCGGATCATTTCCCGTGTCAGGCTGATGCCGTCATCTTGGGCAGGAAGGTCATGACGGGGATACCAAGCTGCCATGGACAGCTCATTTTCATCAATATGGATATCGGTGCTTCCCTCTGCATCGCAGAAGAAGCCTGTGAGAATATTCCCATCCACGCCCCAGGGCTGACTCTTGTAATAGCGGAGGTTCTTGACCCGAAGTCCGACCTCCTCCATGACCTCACGGTGGACGGTTTGCTCCAGAGTTTCACCGATTTCCGTGAAGCCTGCGATCAGGGCAAAACGGGTATAGGCACGGCCTGCATATTTGCTCAGCAGAAGCCGATCCCCATCGGTCACCGCCACAATGACCGCAGGGTTGATCCGTGGGAAGATCATATTGCCACAGCCCAGACAGCGTAGCATCCGCTCCTTGCTGTCATGCTCCGTGGCAGTGCCACAGCAGCCGCAGAGACGGTTGCAACGATACCAGTTGTATAAATGCCAGCCGGTCATGATGGCAAAGCAGACCTCTTTGCTCTTAAGCTGACGGAGGGTCCGCACCGGCTCATAGGCAAAGCCATCCATAGGCTCCGCAGGGGCGCTGTCCGTCCACAGGAAGTAATTCTCCTCCTGTAAGCGGAAAAGATACCGTGGCGCTCTTGCCCCCTCCCCTATTTCCATAAGAGAAAGGGTCGGCAGTGTTAAGCCATCCTCCGCCCCTCGGGAAAGAAGCACCTGCCCCTCACGGAAGCAAAGGATCCGATCCTCCGAAACCGCCGAAATATTGCGATATTCATTTTCCAAACGACCAACAGCCATATCCTGAAGCATGGGGCTTCCTCCTTTGTTTTACTCCCTCGGATTATACCACACAGCCAAAAGAATTGCAACGGTCTGTTGACTTTCTTCCGGTAATACGCTAAAATTGAGAGCATCAAAGAGAAAGGACATTTTGCCATGAAACACCGATTTCTATCCCTGTTGTTAGCATTCTCCTGTCTTCTCTCCCTGTTCTCCTTCGGGGTCGTGTCCCCCGTGGAGGTACAGGCGGCAGAGGACATTCCCGACATTCTGCTTTACGAGGACTACAGCAGCTCTAAGTCCTTCCGGATCTCCACAGCTCCGGGTCTGAAGAAGTTTTCCGACTTAGGACAGACCAGGAATTTCAGCGGTATCACCTTCTATCTGGTGGCAGATCTTGACATGTCCGGTGTGGCCTACAGCCCCGTTCCCTCCTTCTCCGGTACTTTTGACGGCGGCTATCATGTCATTGAGCGGATCAGCGTCAGTGCCACCAATGCCCACTGCGGTCTCTTCGGCACAGTAAATGCCACCGGTATCATCCGAAAGCTGGGGGTAGAGGGCGGTACTTTCACCGTCACCACCAACAGCCCGGACTACCGTGTGGGAACCTTTGCCGGTGTGCTGAGAGGTCTGATAGAGGAATGCTGGAGCTCTGCCGTTCTGTCCGCCACAGCCACAGGCACAAGCAAGGACCTGTCCGTCGGAGGCATTGCAGGCGGTCTCATCAGCGGCGGCACTGTTCGCAACAGCTATTTTGCAGGCCGTGCCACCGGTCTGGATCATGCCTCCGGCATTGCGGACTGGTGTCAGGGTCAGTATGAGGGCTATGTGGGGCAGATCATCAACTGCTTTAATCTGGGTACTCTCAGTGCTACCACCTGCTACGGTCTGGGGCGTTACAGCAACAGTATTCTGGAAGCCAACAAAGCCAATGCTGTGAAGAATTCCTACTATTTCGACAATTATACCGACCTAAGCTGGACCTCCGAGGATAAGAAGGTTTCCAAATCCTGGTTGGGCAGCGGATATCTGGCATATTTGCTGGACAAGAATTCTCCCTTAGGCGGCTCTCCTCTTTGGTCAAAGGGCCCCATGTTCCCGGAGCTTCGGGGCAAGGGCGGTGTATATCCCCTTTCCGTGACCTATGATACCAGAGGCTATCAAAGCACTGCTACCATGTATTACAACGCAGGCGATACCTGTACGGCACATGCCTCCGGGGGAACTGTCAGCCTTAGCTGTACCGCAGGCAGTGTCGAGGGAAGCAGCTTCACCATGCCTGCCCAAGGTGCTTCCCTGACCGTGACGGCAGATATTGCCAACATTGCCCGATACAGTGACTATCCCAACGAGAGCTTTTATGTTGTAACCGATCCCGCAGGCTTCAGTGCTATGGCAACCGCTGTCAACAGTGGCAAGACGCTCTCCGGAAAAACCATTTATATGCTGGGCGATATTGATATGAACAATGCAAACCACACCCCCATCGGTCAGTTCGTATCCGATTCCAGCTGGACCAAATCCTTCCAAGGAAAGCTGTTCGGCAATCAATTCAAGATCTTCAATCTGAAGGTCAACAACACCACCCTCAACGGTGGCGGTCTCTTCGGCAGTTGCTACAAGGCCACCTTCCGCGGAGTACATATTTTTAACGGCTCCGTCACCACCGCCAACCGTGCCGGCGGCATCACCGGCTATTCCGACGGTTGCAGCTTTGTTCACTGCTCCAACGGTGCGGATATCAAGACCACCACAGGCAAGGACGGCGCCGGCGGTCTGGCAGGTGTGGCAAGAAAATCCTCCAGCTTCGAATACTGTGCCAACTACGGCTCTGTTACCGCTACGGTAGATGCGGCCGCAGGCATTGCAGGTTGGGGGCAGACCAACATCAAGCTCTTGGGCTGTATCAACACAGGCAAGATCACCGCTCCCGGGGATTACGGCGCACTGGCCCGTGTGGGAAGTGGCTATAGCGGAACCTGGACAGAGTGTAATTATCTGAAATCCGCCTGCTCCACCTCCTACGGCGGCTCTGCACGGGACGAGAACTATTTCTGCACCGGCATCATCGGTGGCAGTATTAACACCATCTCCCGTACCACCGCAAACAGCGGTGCTTATACCAACACCCCCCGTTTCCCTGCCATTGCCACAGAGAATGATCCTGTAGCTACCTGCTGTCGGCTCTATGCCTATGAAGGCGGTGTGTACATCGGCTACATTACCGTCTATGCCAATGCAGGAGATCAGGTCGCCATGACCAATGTGCAGGATTACTACAGCACCGCAGGTTATACCATGACCGCAGAGCTCACCGGGAAAGCCTATCCCCTGCCCATTTACTACGATATCTCCTATCATCTGAACGGCGGCACTCTCACCGCTGAGGCAACTACCCGTTACAGCTATACTTCCGGTGCCGCTCTACCCTCGGATACCCAGATTCGGAAGGACGGCTACTGCTTCGCAGGCTGGTATGAGAATTCCAACCTCACCGGTCAGGTCAGCGCCGTGGTCAGCCCCCACGTCCGCGGTGATAAAAGCTACTACGCCAAGTGGGCCTCCCTTGTAGAGATCGGCACGACGGAAGAATATCTCGCCTTCGCCAAGGCTGTCAACAGCGGAAATACCTACAGTGACAAAGTGGTACGCATTACCGCCGATCTGGACTTCGGTGGACAGACCATCCCTGCCATCGGCACGGCTTCCGCTCCCTTCTGCGGTGTGCTGGACGGAAATGGTCATACGCTCTCCGGCTTCACCGTCAGCGGTACCGATGGGCAAGCCTTGGTGGGCTATCTGAAGCAAGGCACTGTGCAGTATATCAAGCTGAAGAACTGCACCGTCTCCGGCAAATCCAATGTGGGCAGTGTAGTCGGTTGTAACGACAGTGGCCTTATTCTGGGCTGTGAGAGCAGTGCCACCGTGGTGAACCTTGCAAGCATTGCAGATATCAGCTATATGAGCTTTAATATCCGCTGTGGCCCGGACGATTCTCCCAACTCGGTTTCTGAGCGCACTCCCCGTGTAAAAACCTATTTGGCAAACTACGCTCCCGACATCATCGGTCTTCAGGAGGTCACTCCCACATGGAAGTCCGTCCTGAGCACAGCCCTATCCGGCTACAGCAGTGAGTTCACGTACCGTGACTCCGGCGGAAAGGAAGCCGCCCCCCTGTACTGGAAGACAAGCAAATTCAACGTCATGGAAAAGGGGACCTTCTGGCTCAGTCCCACTCCCGACACCATGTCCGCCGGTTGGGGTGCAAGCGTGAACCGAACCTGCTCCTACGCCGTTCTCCAGCCCAAGAACACGGACCTGATCATCCTGGCCTATAACACACACTTGGATCATAAGTCCACTCAGGCTCAGATCGAAGGCATCAAGCTGGTCAAGAAGCGTCTGGATGCTATGGAAACCAAGTACCGTAACAAGGGCTACACCAACATTTATTCCTTCGTCACCGGTGACTTCAATGCCAAGCCTACCGCAGAAGCAGGAAAGTACCTCTCCGGCACTATGGCAGAGGCTCGAAATGCCGCAGTTTCTCTGGGAACACCCCTCAACCAGAACACCTACAGCGCCTATAACGCAAGCCCCTCCTCTCTCATTGACTATATTTTTGTCAGCCGTAACGTGGATGTGAAGACCTATAAGGTCACCTTGGACAAGGTAAACGGATATGCGGTCTCCGACCACTACGGTCTCTACGGAACCATGCGTCTAGGCGGTAATTCCCACGGCGGTATTGTCGGTAGCAACAAGGGCTATGTCCAAAGCAGCGGCTTCACCGGAAGCATCGACTCCACCGCAGGCTGTGGCGGCATCGCAGGTCAAAACATCGGCAGGATCATCGGAAGCTACAGCAAGTTCACTCCCAAGGTCACAGACGTTTTTGTAAACGGCATTGCAGGAAAGCTGGAAGGCAATGTTTTCTTCTCCTACTATCCCTCCGGCGCAGGTCTCTCCGGCTCCGGCAGTACCACAGCCGACATGACCAACAAGGCTTACTTGCTCACTCTAAACCTTCCCCTGAAGCTCTGGTCTATGGACAGCTCTGTAAACAATGGTCTTCCCTTCATCTGCCTGTCCCACAATTTCATCTGCAAGGATAACGGAGACGGCACTCATACAGGAAGCTGTGCCTACTGCGGCTCCTCCGTCACGGAAGCCCACAAGCCCGTCACCGACAAGGCCGTTACCCCCGGTTGCACCGCAGAAGGCAAGACGGAAGGCAGTCACTGTGAAGGGTGCAACGTGGTTCTGATCCCCCAAGAAAGCATCCCAGCCACAGGACACAGCTACAGCTCCTCCGTCACCAAGGAGGCAAGCTGTACCGAAGCAGGAACAAGAACCTACACCTGCCAAAACTGCGGCCACAGCTATACGGAAGCCATTGAAGCCACAGGCCACAGCTATACAGAGACGATCACCGCCGCCCCCGGCTGTACCAATGCCGGTCTGAAGACCTATACCTGTCAAAGCTGCAATCATAGCTACACAGAGGCCATCGCCCCCACGGGACACCGCATCGTGACTCTTGTGGCTGTTGCTCCCTCCTGCCTAAGCTCCGGTCTCACAGAGGGACAGCGCTGTGAGGTCTGTAACGTGACCCTTGTCGCCCAGCAGGTTCTCCCCCGTCTGGGACATGACTACGGCTACACCGACCTGGGAGACGGAACGCACAGGGAAGCCTGCAGTCGCTGTGACAAGATCTCTGTGAAGGAGCACAGCTTTGTAAACGGCATCTGCGTCTGCGGTGCAAGGGATGTGATCTCGGAAGGCACATGGAAGCTCGGTCACACTCTGAATTTGGCAAGCGATA